>CAXSDU010000041.1:0-29560 GCA_964236165.1 uncultured Parafilimonas sp.
TTTATACGCTCAGAAAAAGGGTGGTCAATTTGTAGCGAAACAGGGGGTCAGTTTATAGCGATATGCCTGCTTAATTTAAAGCGTTTTACTATGGTCAATTTAAGCGTTTTTTCCAGCTTAAGCAATACTTCCGCATTTTGCTGCTGACTTATTCTAACATAACCTTGAAATGTTTTAAGAGATTTATGGCCAGAAATTAGCTGAATAGAACTGGTATTAATGCCTTCTAAAATACAATTAGAAATTAATGAACGCCTGCCTGAATGTGATGAGATCAATTTGTATTTTTCTATAACAAATGTGCGCTTTATCCCACCAATCGTTTTAGTTATGTGTATAGGTTCATTTAACTCTGCCAATTTGCAGATTTCTTTTAAGTAACGATTAAATAATTGGTTACATGGCGCTTTAGGCAAGTCGAAATTATATTTTTGAAATATTGTTTTTACCATTGGCGACATTGGTATTATAACTTCGGATGCCGTTTTAATTGTGACCATTTTTATAAAATTATCTTTGACATGTTCACTTTTAATTCTTGTAAAATCGGAGTATCGTAAAGAAGTTAGACAAGAGATTATAAAATAATCTCTTGTTATATCAAGCTGCTTATCATCAGATAAATCAAGTGAATTAATTCTTTTTATCTCATCCATGTCTAAAAACACCTTAGTGCTATTTTCGTGTGGCTTTGAAAATCCTTTTGACTTAAAGGCGAGATTATGATTAATGTCTCTTTCCGTCGCAGCATTCAGCATTACCTTCACATCTTTGATATATTTGCCCTCAGTTGATTTACAGATTCCACGTCCTTGCAAAAATTTAATAAACCCAGATCGCCACTCAAGCGTAATATCTTCAAAATTAAATTCTGTATTACAGAATTTGCCATATTCTATTATGCGGCGTTGCAAAACTTTGTAATGCTTGATAGTACCATAAGATTTAAATGATTTACTTTCTTCGATGTATGATTCTATAAATGAGTTTAGTGTAACCGCTTTTTTCTCGTGAATTCCAATACTTACCTTTGGAATTAAATTAAGTACTTGCTCCATCTTTTCCTTAATCATAGAAGCCGTTGGGACAATGCCATCTAAGGTGTAACTTCTAAAAATGCTTTTGAAAGTCTGAGATAGCTTGTCAAGCCACATATTTATATCACTGTTGGCAACATTATTCTTTACAATAATGGCCCTCTGTTTTAAATCGTTCCAAGCAAGAGGATTAATTTTTTCACCGGTACTTAGCATCAACCTTTGCTGAGTTTCAAAAGTATATTTTGCTTGAAGGTAAATGAGGGTTTCATCTTTTGAATTGCGATCCTTAAGATAAAATCTTGGTTCGGGTATTGTCATCTTATAATGTTTAATATTTAAATAATTATATAATAATCAATTAATTATAAATAAATTATTGATTTGATGCAAGAAGAGTAAAAGTTTTTGAATTATTAAATTTTTTTATTCAAAGCATAAAAAAAGACAACTTCATTAATAAGTTGTCTTGCGAGTTGAACCAAAGTATTTCTAATATTTTACCTAATTTTTCAGTTGTTTCGTAATGGTCGAAATTTGAATTACAGCAGTTGTGGAATATTTGTAATAATTGTAAAAATTCAACAAAAATTGGTAAGAAACTCCGAGACCTGACGAGATCACTCTTTAAAATAATTCTTTTATTGCAGCCGGTAAAAATGTTTTTAGTGAAACACTGTTCATAATTTTCAAATCTTCCTTTAAAGTTGTTTCATTATCTAAAAATTTTAAAATGGTTTGTGGTGAATTTTTTCTGAAGAGCTGCGTGAATAATTTATCACCTTTCATTTTTTTATTGTACAGCACATTCAGCAGAACGCTATCGTATAAATGAAAGTGTTTTTCAAAAAATGTTTCTTCAAGTAATGGGTTTTTATTATTAATTAAAGCATCAATAATTTTTGCAGAATGTTTTTGTATAAACTGAAATGTATAACCGCTGCTTGCTTTTGTTTGCCCGCCAGCCGTACCAATATTTATAATTTTGTTTTCACCTTTTGAAAAAGTATAGTTTGTCATTGGAATAACGCCAAACTCTTGATGCACTATTGCATATTTTTTTATGTTTAGAAATGAATGAATATAATTTTCAATCGCTTTATCATAATTATCTTGTTGCAAAATTTTTTCAGAAAATAAAGTGTATTCAATAAGTGCTTTATTTTTTGCAATTGGTAAAACATAAATGAACGTTGTTCCTTTATCTTGTTCAACTCTAAAATCCATAAAGGTTGCAATGCGATCATCAAAAATATTCTCTGAAGTTTCAATTATCCAGCCTTTAAAATGTTGCAGTAAAACATAAATGTTTTTTTGTTGTAAAGCATCTTTTTTCCAATCATTAAAAATTATACTATTAAAAATATAATCTGCATGAAACGTGCTTTCGCTGGTTTTTACAACTGCATAACTTTCATTGTTAAAAACTGACTGCACATCTTCATAGATTATTTCAACGTTTGAATTTTCTTTTGCTTCGGATAAAACAGTTGAATACAAATCTATACCACGAATCATTTTATATATGTAAGGCTCAAGATCAAAACGCGCAGAAAAATCATTTGAATAAAAATCTATTTGCTGCCAGCTATGATAAACAATATCTTCAAACAAACCAGGTTGCTGTTCCCAAAAACACCAGGTTCTGTCATTATTATTTTTCTTTATTTTATCAATCAACAAAATTTTTTTATTGTTGAAGAAGGAATGCTTCATCATTCTATGCAGCAAACTTAAACCTGCACAACCAGCACCGGTAATTATATAATCATAATGTTGCTGCATAACTATGAATAAAGATATGCTGTACGATTGAGTGACACAACGAAAGCGTCACTTATACTCAGTTATAATAAAAAATAAAAAGAATTAATTATCATACGCAACCAAATGAATTACTTCGCCATTGTAATAATACATTCTGCCATTGGTTGAAAGATATTTTTTCTGAATGTTTTTATCCGGCAAAAATTTGTCGGTGAAAGTTTTTAATTCGTCATGCGTTTTGTTGGGATTTCCATCTGAAGATTGTAAAGAATGCACGTAACTTTTTATTATATCAACATATGCAGCAAGACAAAGATCAGCACCTGAAAAAATTTCTGCATTAATAATTCTGTTGCCGGTAACTGCAATAAAGCCTGCATAACTGCTATCGCTTTCTCTCATCTTATTTATAAAAAAATGCAGGTATGAAGTATCATCAAGCGTGCTATCGTTGTAAGCTTTTAAATAAGCAGAGGTTTTATTTTTTTTATTTTTTTCTGCAAGCTCATTATCAATCTGCTTCCAAACTTTGCTTTGCCGTTGTGTTACATCAATCTGTTTTCTTACGCCCACATCTGCAGTGCCTGCGTGTTTAAAAGATCTTGCTTTATCATCCCATCTTCCTTTTTCAATACAAAAAACCGGTATATAATTTTTATTTCTTCCTGCAGGAATAATAGTTGTTTTACCAACTGCCCTGTCTTGCTTTCCACCTTCAACCATCTCTCCGCTCATTAGCAAAACATTATCTTTTGAACGATTTTTAACCAGCAATGTAGAAACATCAGCACCGCCATCTGCCGTGTTTTCTTTAATTACAATTTTATGTTGTTTTAATGCATCATCAAAGCTTATAACTTTTTTATCGAGCGCATTTATTTTTTGAAAGCCTTCACTACCGCCTTTATCTTTAAATCGTATGGGTATAAGTTGTAATTTTTTAAAAGTCCACGGACTATCATACTGAACGCTTAGCTCGTTATATGTTAGTTGCGCTTTTACCTGCTGATGAAACATAAAAGTCATCAGTCCAAAAAAATAAATATGGATATTAAGCAGAAGTTTTATCATCAACGGATCTTGAAGTGTAAACCAGTTGTATTGTTATTAAAGATTATTAAAGTTAGTTTTTGTTTTGTATAAATAAAAAATGCCACGATAAACGTGGCATTTTGCTTATAATATAAATGCATTTGTGTTGTGATTACCTGCTGCCACCCATTTGTACACCTTCCATACCTTGGCCAGAATTTTTACTCTGGCGTTTAAATAATGATATATCCATTTTTCCAAAACGATAAGAAAGATTAACACGGAAAAGCTGCGGATTATTTAAGCGATAGTAATCCTGGTAAAATATTGAGCTTGTTGATATTTGTTCGTTTGTTCTCGTTCTGAAAATATCATTCATGCTGAGCGTTACTGCTAAAGCCTGATTTTTTAAGAATGTTTTCTTAACAGCAATATCTGCGTTCCAGAATGGTAATATATAACCTTGCGATGCAGATTGCGCAGATTGTGGCGGGCCAAACATTTGCCTGTTATTATTGATAGGTAAGTTTGTTTTGCTTTGATAATTTGCAGAAAGCTGAATAGTAAAATTAGCAGGCAATTTGAAATTATTATTCCATTTACCAAACCAGCTTAAAATTGCCGGTTGTTGTTGTGTTAAAGTATCAAAATTGTTTATATTAATTTTCGAATTATATATATTCAGATTCAGGTTAAAGTCCCACCACTTGGTTACATTATTAACTGTAGTAAATTCCGCACCATATGAATAAGCTGAATTTGCGTTTATATAAGTGTTTACTAACTCCGATCTTTTTGATGATGGATTGGTTTCGTACGATCTAAAACTTGTTATTAAATCATTTGTATGTTTATAATATAAAGATGCTAAAAAAGTGTTGTTCTTTTTTCCATATGTTTTACTATAAGAAAATTCAAACGAGTTTGTAAATTCAGGAACCAGATCCGGATTACCTCTTGTTATAGACAAAGTATCTGTGCGGTCTGTATAAGGAATTAACTCGAAGAAATTCGGCCTGTTTATACGGCGGGAAAAGTTTAATTGCAATTCTTGCTTACCACCTAATTTCTGACTTAAGAATACCGATGGAAATAAACTGATTGGATAATTGTTTGCGAAATGCTGACCTGTATTTGTAACATCGCCAACATACTTGCTGCTTTCTCCACGTAAACCAATTTCATAACCAAAACTTTTGATAGCACTCGTTATAGTTGCATAAGCTGCATATACACTGTTTTTGTTTGTATAGTTTATACCAGCATTTTCAACAGGAATTTTTTGATCTTGATTTAAAATATATAATGAACTGTTCTGCGTTGTTCTATTTATCTGTGCTCTTACACCTGCTTCAAGTTTGAAATTTTTTGAAATAGGATTTACATAATCTGATTGTATAGTAAAGAAACTGTTTTTACCATCAGACAATTGTTGTTGTGTGGTATTATATAAAAACTCATTGTTTGCGTTTGATATATCAGTTGAGTATAAAGAAGAGCCTGTATTTTTTCCGCCAAAATAATTACCATCAACAGTTAACTGGTGACCTTCTTTTATAAAATTTTGAACCATTCCAAATTGCAATCCGCCACCATTAAAAACACGACTATTTTGTGAGTTACGAATACCGAAGTATTTAACCGTTGATGTTGGATAAATACTATCAGTATTAATTGTGCTGTTATCAGTTGGATTGAATTCACCATGCACTTTTGTTCCGGTAATTGAGAAAGTAGTTCTGTTAGTAATAAAATAATCCAAACCTACTCTTCCGAAAGTAAAACTGCCATTGTTTTTAGATGAAGTTGACTGATAAATATTAGTTGTAGTATCATGCCGAAAATAAGATTGATCTGTAAACCCTGTTGTTAAGCTTTTTCTTGCATTGTTCATTACAGAAGCAGTTAAGTTTATTTTGCCCTGACGCACACTGAAATTACCACCTACATTATAACCGCCTCTGCTATCAACGCCTGTCATTATTGTTCCATTATAACCAGTCTTTTTATTTTTCTTTAATACTATATTTAAGATGCCAGAATTACCGCCACTTGCATCAAACTTTGCAGAAGGATTTGTAATTACTTCTACAGATTGAATGGCATCTGCAGGAATTTGATCAAGCGTTAAAGTTGTTGGTCTTCCATCAATATATATCTGCGGTGTAGCATTACGTAATTTTACATTACCATCAATATCAACCTGTACTGAAGGAACATTTTTCATTACATCAACTGCGGTACCACCGGTACTTGTAATGTCCTTTTCAACATTAAAAGTTTTTTTATCAATATCCATTTTTAAAGCAGAAGTGCTTGTAGTTACAGTTACATTTTGAAGCTGGTTTACATCCGCAAATAACTTTATATTACCAAGATCTTTATCAGTTGAGCCGGGCAGAATAATTACTGACTGATCTACTTCTTTAAGCCCGATATTAGAAATTTTTAATTGTAAATTGCTGAACAACGGAAGCTCTTCAAAATTAAATTCGCCATTACTGTTTGTTGTTCCGCCTTTTAATAAAATCTCTTTTTTCTTTTTTGATGAAGAATCAAACTTGCTTTGTAATAATATTACAGAAGCCTGCGCAATTGGCTTATCAGCACTATCAACAATCTTTCCAAACAAATGCCCGATTGCCGGTGCTTTTCCCTGCTTGTTACCGGAAGCATTGCCACCAGGATATTGTGCCGCGAGTTGTAAACTTATAAATGTGATTAATATAGCGGTAAATAATTTTTTCATATAAATAAAATTTTGAATTGCACTGCAAAACTATGCCTGCGTTTAAGGTTAGATTTTATAAATGAGACAAGCGTATGAAAAAGTGCGACGAATGGTAATAAAAAAAATAGCTAACAATTGTTAGCTATTTTAAATTTTAATTACTGAAATTATTTTTTAGGCATATCAAAAATAGAAGGTTCAACAGGTGTATTAACATCTATTTTGGTTAATGTAATAGTTGCCTGTAAGCCTTGCGGCAACATTAATGTTTCTAAATAAGACATTGTTGTTCCAAAATCGGTTTTCTTAAAATCTGAAAATTTTGCTGTTGTAGATTGCTCGCCTAACTGGCTAATAACCTGCGTTAGATAATGCGTAGTTGAATCTATATAATAAGTTGTTTTTAAACTGTCACTTGTTTTATCTTCTAATTTATAAGCAGGTTTACCATCTACATTATCCATACCTGTAAATTGTATTTTGCTGCCATTACTTTTATAATTGAACAAAGGCCCGCCAACGTAAATTTTATCTTTTACAGCATCATATTGATCTTGCGGTAATGGTGCAGGATCAGGTGAGCCCATAAAAGGATTAATCATCCAGCCGCCATTATCTGTAACAACCTGTACAATATCCTGACCGCTAAAATTTGTTACGCTTTTAAAACCTTTTCCATTTAAAACAGTAATAGTTGTTGCACCTGAATTATTCATTATTTCAAATGTACCTTCCATGATTACAGAATTCATTTGGCCAATTTTATCGCGTCCACCAACAGCGTTAAAATAATCATTAATAATTGCGTCTGTCGATTGCTGTGCAAATACGCTATAAGAAAATACAGATAAAGTAAGAAACAGTAATGTTTGTTTGAGTTTCATGTAAATATTTTTTGTTTTTGTAATTGCTATCACTAATTTATTGTGACAAGTTTTTTTCGCCCAAAATTTTATTGCGATTATTTCAATAGAAAATTTCGTGCCTTATTTCATATCAAATCTCGTATTAAAATTAATGTTTGCCGGTTAAAGTGCTGATGACATCTTTATAATTATCGCCTACAGGTATTTCAACATCATTTATAAATACACTGTTCTTTCTTATTGATGTGATATATTCTTTTGATACGATAAAAGATTTTTGCACTCTTGCAAACATGGCAGCAGGTAATTGTTCTTCAATTGATTTCATGGTTAAGCGCGCCACTAATGGTTTAGAAGTGCTTTTTAAATGAATTTTTAAATAGTCTTTAAACCCTTCTATCCACATAATATCATTAAAAATAATTTTTACCAAACTGTAATCTGCACTAATAAAAAAATAAGAAGGTTGTTCGCCCGGTGAATATTTTTTTGTTTTAAGCTGATGTAATTCCCAAGCTTTATTACATGCTTTTATAAACCTATCGAGCGATACTGGTTTTACAAGATAATCTACTACACTAAGATTGAAACCTTCCAATGCATATTTTTCATACGCTGTAATCAAAATAAACATTGGTTTTTGCTGAAGCGTTTGTATAAACTGTAAACCGGTTAAGCCGGGCATTTGTATATCAAGAAAAATTAAATCTACCTGCTCTTGCTGTAAAATTTCCATTGCCTGGAGCGGGTTATTACAACTTGCAATTAGTTGCAGATATGGCACTTTGCTTATATTATCTTCAAGCAATTCCAGTGCTAAAGGTTCATCATCTATGGCAATACATTTAAGCATTATTTAAGATTTATTTGCAGCATAACTGTAAACCAGTTATTCTTATCACTAATATATAATGAATGATTTTTTCCGTACAAAAGATTTAATCTTCGTTTTACGTTATTTAATCCAATGCCCGAACTGTTATCGTTTACCTGCTTTACAGCAGCATTAAATTTATTACTTACTGTAAGTTGCAGTATTGTATCTTTTTCTTTAAGGCTAATATTTATTTCAGGATTTTCTATTATACCCGTTCCATGTTTAAAAGCATTTTCAACAAAAGGAATTAGCAACATAGGCTCAATTTCTTCTGTAGAATCCATCTTTTCAAAACAAGAATTAACTGTAACATTTTTTCCAAAACGCTGGCGCTGCAAATCAATATAACTTTCAAGATATTCTACTTCTTTTTCAAGCGGCACTTTACGTTCATCTGTTTCATATAACATATACCGCATTAGTGAAGATAATTTAATCAGCGAAGGCTCCAGCAAATCAGATTTTTTTCTCGCCAATGCCACCATACCATTTAAAACATTAAACATAAAATGCGGACTAACCTGAGAACGGAGAAATAATAGTTCTGTTTTTAAATTTTCAGTTTCTTTTTCTTGCGAAAGTTTATCAGCGCGTTGCCTTTCCAGCAACATTGCGTAAGCGGTGCTGCTGGCAAGAATAAAGAGATAAGGGAAAATATTATAAACAAAAAAATTAGCTGTTTTAAAAGGTGATTGTACTACAAACAAGGTAAAGTATAACCAGTGTAAAAAATATACTGCGGCAAGTGCTAAAAGTTCAAACCAAATAAATAAAGCAAACTTTTTTCTGCGCTGTACAAAATGCAAAAAAACATAAGCATGCACATAAAATAATATGATCCATATAAAACTGCTAACAAAATAAAAATATAATAAAGCATCATCATCAGGCTGCGGTGCTTTGTGTTCGGTTCTGGTATAAGTGCGTAATAAAAAGGGTAATGAAAAAAGAATAATCCAGCATAAAATATGCAATGATATTATAACCCATTTTTTACTTATACGTTTAATCATCATTTATACAAAGTATCAAACAATTAATGTAAGAAAAAATGAATTGCAAAACATTGCGACGAAAGCATTATATATATAGATAAAACAAGCAGCCGGCTATATTAATTGCATTAATTTATATCAATCCAAGGTTTGCCAGGAGTATCGAAAAAGTGATTTTGAGTTATCAGGACAGTGTATAGGAAATTAAAAAGATGCAAAGTAATAACGATAGGAATTGTTATTACTTTGCTCTTTCCTATACAGTACGCATTTTTCAATTACTAAAAAATTTGTAAAAGAATCGCTATTTATTTTTTTCCAGGTAGTCCGGAGGAAAAATCTCCTGTCCGTAATTTTCTGCAATCGCTTTTAATTTTTTCGCAGTGGCTTCATCCATTGGTGGAGGCGGAGTAAACGCTCCAAATGATGAAGGCTTACCTATCTCTTCAAAAAATTTATCTAAACCTGCAGGTATAACTACACACCACACGTGCACAACGCTGTTTGTTTTATTTTTGAACTGATGAATTATTCCACCCTTTGGAATAGTTACAAATGAACCCTGTTGTGCAACCTGTGTGCCATCTTCAGTTGTCAGCTCTATTTCGCCTTCCAGTACATAAAATGTTTCATGTATGTCTTTATGTGCATGTGGTCCCGGGCCACCGCCAGGAGGCACCAGCATATCAATCACCGCATAATCATTATTTGTTGCCTCACCACCTGTAACTATGCGATAAGAATCACCAACAACAGAGAATACTTTGCCTTCATTTAATTGTATTACCTGTGCTGGTTTTTTTAAGATTTCCATTGTGTAATTTTAATTGATTATAAATTTTATACTAAATTATTTTCAAAAATTGTGCTGCTTCTTTTGCTACGCTTTTGCAATTGATGAGTTTGCAACCTTGTAAAGACCTGTGAATTAATATTACTCTTCTGCAAAGTTTTATAAGAAAAGCGTTGATGACTTTGGTTTTTTAAAATATATTATGGATGAATTTCGAAGGATTGGTTTCAGTTCGTACGGACACGAACCGAGGGAGTGGTAGCTATTTGCTTCGATTACCGCAATATCCTTGCTTACACACATGAGCTATACAAAAGAGACATTGTGAAGAAGGAAAGAAGGGATGGAATTTATGGATGAGGGAAAGAGCAGGTAAAAAGAACAGCAACAACATTGACTTCCAGTTATGGCAACAACATAATAAACCTGTTGAATTGAGCAGTCGGAAAATGGCATGGCAGAAACTGGAATATATGCATCAAAATCCTGTTGTTGCTGGCATCGTTGAAAAACCTGAAGATTATTTATATAGCAGCGCAAGAGATTATTATGGCATGAAAGGCTTGATTGATATTACATTTCTTGACCCGTTAATTATAACTGTTTAAAGTAATCTTTTTATAACCAGCGCAAGTATAAGTAGCACTGATGTGTGTGGATGGTACTTGTGCTTATGATATTATTTTGTTGTTATAATTAATAGCAAAAGTTTGCAAGCAAGGCACAAGTAGCTGCGCTCAAAAGCTATGCGACTTATACTTGCGCCAGAATGGAGCTAACTTCTTGTTTTTTTGATTGACATTCTTAGAACAACTTGGTGAAACAATTAAATAATTTATCTATCTTTCGAAGAATATTAATTAAAACTGCTTATAAATGTCTTCAACATTCTTAACAATTATAATGTTGCTACTAACCGGAATGCTAGGTTTAAAGATATTCGAAATGATGCTTCATACCATTTTAGCACTGCGAAATAAAAAAAACATAAAAGCAATGTATGATAGTTGGCCGTTAACCGATTTCTTTGAACGCTGGCATTTAGGCCTTCTTTTCCGACTTCCAACCTTGGTTATTATTATTTCACTTATGCAGCAGTTTACTTCGCCAAAAGATACCTTTTGGTATTCTGCAATTGCGGTTTTCGGAGGATTGTGGACCCAATTAATACAATCATTAGTTACAAAATTAACTTACGGTATAGACGACGCAGTGCTCAGGCGATTAGTGTTGATGTTGAAGCATAATCGAAAAGACTTTGCAGGGATAACTAAAGAACAAGCTAATCGAGATTCCATCATATTTTATGGAGGCTTTATAACCATAGTAATATTTGGATATGCTGGTATATTTCGAATTTTAGCAAATGATCCTAAAGCTTTTAATGTACCACTTCACGGTTTAGTTGATTGTTTATATTTTAGTATGACAACTTTCGCGACTGTTGGATATGGAGATATATCTGCTGCAAAAGAGCTGCCTCGCTTAACGGTATTTACAGAAATCGCAATGAACGTTGGTATTATAATTATGCTTTTACTTTCTTATACCCTGATGACTCAAAAAACTAATAATATTACAATTGACCAAGAGCAACGTAACAGTGAGTAATTGCGATTAATTTCTTTCTTTGAGTGAGTTTCAAAACAGATTTGCAAGCACAAGTAGCTACACTCAAAAGCTATGCGACTTATACTTGCGCCAGATAGACGGCAAAAGATTATTTTGGCATGAAAGGCTTGATTGATATTACATTTCTTGACCCATTAATTATAACTGTTTAAAGTAATCTTTTTATAACCAGCGCAAGTATAAGTAGCGCTGGTTATGTGCGGTTGCTACTTGTGCTTAGCTATTTTAAGTAATAGCAGAAGTTTGCAAGCAAGGCACAAGCAGCCACACACAATGCTATGCGACTTATACTTGCGCCAGAGTGGGGGCAGGTTTAGTGCCTTGGCATCTTAAGCCTTTCTTATAAAACCGCACGACTTGTCCCGCTTATGCGGGAAGACACTTACACACAAAGCCATGCAAACAGACATTGCGGAAAAATAAATGAATATGAGTAACAATATAACTCTAACTAATTTTGACAGTATATGTTTGACTTTAATCTTGCTGATAAAGAAATTATTGCTAGTTCTAATTTCATATTAGACTGCAATAATTTACTGTCTATAATTATTTCATTGAAAAAATTTCAGTTTGCTAAAGAAGAAATTGATTTTGATTTATCGGAATTGATAAAAGAAGATGTAATAAAAATTGTTGGTGATAAAATCTTAATTAATCAGAACAATATGTTTTTTTATATAGCTCATAAAGGGTTTATGAGCAGATTTAATTTTTCCTTTAGTCAAAACATAGCTTCTTTATTTGAACATTTGGAAAATGTTGATGATTATTTTGATAAAAAAGAATTTGCTGGTAAACATGAATTTCTTGTTGGCATTGATGGAATGGCATTGATGTATTTCATTCAAAATTATCAATTCGACTTATCTGATTTTTATAGGACTTGGAAGAGAGAACCAAAAAATAATTTATTTCGTTTTTCTGATGCGTTTTGTAAAATATTGCCTGAAATTTTTCTTGATAATGATTTATTATTAAGCTGTTTAAAAGAATTATATAGTGCTCATGAATATGACAAGAAAGATGTTTTCAATGTAAATGTGGGTGAACTTGATAATGCAATTAAAAGATACGCATCAGCAAACACTTCTTCTTCGAAAGCAGTATTAGAAAGTTTACTCATAAATTTCGATGAACTAAATGAAAGACTGGCTGTTAACTTTTTAGCTGGAATAATTGAAGTAGATAAATCTTATTTGGATCAAGTAAAACAACTTAGTAGAAATCCGTTGTTTCAACCATTTATCATTTGTTCACTTCGCTTCAATATAAAGTATACAACCTTAGAACTTCACAAAGTATTATCCCTGCTTAATGAAATTGATAATTCAACAGAGAAATATCTTTTACAACTGCCAAGACTTTACTTAAATTTTCTTTATGATGATGAAATGGATGAATTTGGAAAAGAAGTTTGTTTTGAAAGATTGAAAATCTTAATTACGATCGATAATAAAAACATTGTGGGAATTGTCTTAAATGATTTGAGATTTTTTAGAAAGAATGAAAACCTAACACATGCTTTACTGGTTTCGATGATTGAAGCTTCTTCTTTTGATGAAAACCTTATGAGTTTAACTTCTAACATATTTCACTATTATGAAGATTGCCATCATTTTTTTGAATTCATCGGACTATATGCTGTAAAATTTAAATTTCATTTTAAGGCAGAAACTTATTCATACGAGCTTTATCATTTACGAAATAAAAATCAAAAGAAATTTGATTCTCAATTAGTAAAATTTTTGATAAATGACTTAGGAGAAATAAGAATTGTTGGAACTCGCATTTTTTCAGAATTAAGCTCGCATTACAATGTAAAATATTTTGAATTGAATATTTTGGAACTTAAACCTATAGAACAATTCAAATTATTTACCTCCATTTTCTCGCTCTATCTTGAACATAGCCATTCACTTCCATACTTAATACCCTTATTCGAATCTCCAAATGAATTTGTAAGAGAAGCATTTATATCCAGAGTTGAAATATTGTCTGAAGATTATGGTAGTACCGTATTAAATGTATTAAAAGATATTTGGCATTCGATGAGTGAAGAACAAGTCAAAATATATCAGAGATTATTTGATTATGCAAAAAATTTTGGCGACGAATTAAATAGAAAAATGGGTATAAAGGAGCTCGATCCATACTATACACAATATAAATTTTTAAGTGAATACAATCAAACTCATCAAAAACTTCTACAAAAATCGGTAAATGAAAATGTTGATAAAGGAAGCATTATTCGACAGTTAGCTAATACTGTAATATTGGCTAAAGGAGGAGGATGGCGATGCAAAGAAAAAGAGGAAGTCTCACAATTATCAAAAATTGGAACTAGCATGATAATACCTAGAAGTTATATGATAAGTCCGGATAATTATGAGTGGGAAAAAATGATTGAGCAATCTGAAAACTGGAATAATTTTTTAAAAGAATGGGAAGCAATACTTTAATAGTTAAAGAGTATTTAGAAAGTCTCAAAGAAGATATGGAACTTGATTATCTATTTCCAATTCTTTTGAGTTTAATGGGTTTTAAAATCATAGCTACTGCAAAGGAGTCCAAGGGTCAACCACAATATGGTAAAGACATTATTGCAGTTGGATTTGATGAAGACAGAATACGTAAAAGATTTTATTTCGAATTAAAAGGATTTGATGACAAAGACATTAATGATTCGGTTTTAATGAAAAGAGATGGCATTATGGAGTCTTTAAAAGCTGCAAAATACACAGCTTTTGACGACAGTTCTATTTACGGATTCAATGAACTTCAAAAAAAGATTGTTTTGGTTCATAATGGAGTATTAAAAAATAATACACGCCATACATTCGAAGGCTTTATAAAAGAAGAATTTCCTTCAGGAAATTTTGATCGATGGGATATATACAAACTGACTGATCTTTTTAGTAATTACATGTTTGGCGAATACTTATTAGTTGATGATGAAAGCAATCGCCTTTTTAAAAGAACTTTAGTTTTGTTAGACGCACCAGATAACGACTTTTCTGACTTCAAACAGCTAATAATATTACAGTTAGAAAAAATCGTAAAAATAAAAACAAGAGCATTTAAAAAATTCTTTGCAACAATGAACTTACTTGGGGTTGTTATTGTTCATTATAGTAAAGAAAATACTAATCTTCAGCCTGCTAAAGAATGTCTATCATTTTTACTTTTAAAGATTTGGTATTGGATTTTAAAAAACAAGTTTGAAAAGAAAAAAGAAGTAATTGAACAATACAAGAAATTATTGCAAATTCAATTCGATCTTTTAAAAAGTTACTTTGATAAAACATTACCTGTTGCTTTAATGAAAGATGGCTTATATGCCGAGAGAGGTGGACCTTTTGAGAGTATTGGTTATCCAATTAGAGCTTTTAATTATATAAATGATTTAATCTATTATTTTCAGCTTAGTTTTTTTTGGAATGAAACGGAACTAAAGTTAGATTCTAAACAACTTTTTGATTTAAGGATAAATCAAAAAAGAATACTCAAAAATGTAGTTAATAATAATCAAGGTTGCGAAAAACTGTTACTAGACAATCAATCAATAGCCATTGAAAATATTTTTTTATTCTATTTAAATCATAAAGATTTTACCACTGAAGATGTTGAATTTCTAGGTGATTATTTATTTAATTTATTTGATAATCTTTTGATTACATATCGCAAACACAAAAGATTCCCCGAATTATACAGCAACATGAATTCACTTGTTGAATTTGCTACTTCAGGTACAAAACCTTATGGGTATGAAGATCGCTCTTCACTCTTAATAACTTTATTATTTGAGCTTATTGCCTTGTTAAATGCAGAATTTATGTATAATCAATTTAGGAAGGAGTTTCACCAAAAAATAAATTTACAAACTGCGGATTCTACCTTATCTGATGAAGAACTTGAATTAATATTATTTGAAAAAAACTTGTATGATAATTATCATGTCGAAACAGATATAGACTTGCCAGAATCTTTTTCAGAATACAGGGAAACTCTTATAAAGAAAACAATAAATAAAAGATTGTACAAAACTGATCTAGTAGGATTTTCCTTTTTAAGAAACCTTGCGCATATCTACTTTAAAAATGAATATTTACCTGAAGAATTAAGGGCTTTATTTAGTTCTTCCTAACGCTGTTTCATTTTTATCCACTTTTTGGTTGTATTGGTGCTTAATGTAAACCTACAAATCAATGGCTGCGAGATTGAAGCGAATACCCCACTATAACGGAAGATTACATAAATGTGTCTGCTTTTATGAGGTTGACTGAAGGGTTTATCTTGTCAATTAATTCTCTTATAAAACCATAGTCCTGATTGCTCATAACTCGCCCAGTAATTATTTCTTGAATTTGCACATCGACATAAAATTTATCTGTTACAAAAACACGTTCTTCTTCTTCATAAGACCAAACTTCAAGTTTATGAGATAAAATTTCTCTTGGCGTGTCCTGCTCGATTTGCCCGCCTGTCAAATAATGAAGTCCTGTATATTGTATTGGTCTAACATCAAATTGTGTATGGTCAACTATTAATCCTATAACTACTCCATGGTGACCATCTGCATAATGAGACCACATTAATTCATTCTCTTTTTTTCTTGAAAGGGAACAGAGCCTTAGATTTTCTTTATCGGAAGAAATTTTGCGACGTATGCTTTTGTTAAGTTCTCCTTTATTGTAATAATACTGTCCTTCCATTGGGTCATTCAACTCCACGTATTTAGATGCATACAATCTGCTTTTCATAATTATATCGACAAAGAATTTAAAATTCTGAACGCTTCTATATTTATAAAGTAAATTGTCCATAAGCAAGTTTCAAACAAAAATAATAAAGCATTTTCTGTGTAATCTAAACTTTTATTATGCACAAGTGTTGCTCAATATTTCAACTGATAAAAGGCTGCGGGATTGAAATGAAAAGCCCGGTGAAGGTTTGTGCGTTGGCTTTGTGCCGGACTTGCAATGGAAAGCCCGAACTGCAGTTGATTCATGTACTACTGTTCAAAGCCCCAAAAAATAAATATTAATACAGATTGCTTCGTTCCTCGCAATGACGTACTAATTCTTCGTTATCACTTCATCTAAATTCAACATCGCATTGGCAACAACAATCAACGCAGCAGTAGATGCATTGGTATGTTCGGGACTCATGCCACCAACCATGTCGCAGGTTTTGGCGGCGTCGTTTTTAAACTGCAGGTAAGCGGTGTTGTATAAATTTTCAAGGGCGGATAATTTGGCGGGCTCAATGGGTTTGTACAGCATGAGCGCATAGCCTTTGCTGATAACCTGCTGTACATTGCTGCCGGCGGCTGACTGCTGCATGTGCTGCGCAAAATGCCGCGCCGCATCAATATACACAGAATCGTTGAGCGTTACGAGCGCCTGCAGCGGCGTGTTGGTGCGTATGCGGCGCGCCGTGCAAACTTCGCGGTCGGCGCCATCAAACATAATCGTGCTGGGGTAGGCAGCTGTGCGCTTCCAGTACGTATAAACGGCGCGGCGGTACTGGTCTTCGCCGCTGCTGGTTATCCAATCCTGGCTGTTCCAGGGCGATTGCCAGATGCCCGACGGCTGCCACGGCATTACGCCCGGTCCATACATTTTATTGCTCATAAGCCCGCTGATGCATAAAGCCTGGTCGCGTATTTCTTCTGCGGTTAAGCGTATGCGTGGCGCCCTTGCATAGAGTTTATTGTTGGGGTCTTTTTGCATGGCGGCTTCGTTAATTTTTGAACTTTGCCGGTAGGTTGCGCTCATCACCATTTCTTTTAATAAAGATTTCAGGCTCCAGTTATCATCGTTCATTAGTTGATATGAAAGATAGTCGAGCAGTTCTTTGTGCGTTGGCTCTATGCCTTGCGTGCCGAGGTCTTCCAGCGTTTCTGCAATGCCGGTGCCGAACAACTGTTCCCATAAACGGTTCACGATGGTTCTCGATGTAAGCGGGTTTTGTTTGCTGGTTAACCACATTGCCAAACCCAAACGGTTGTGCGGCGCGCTTTTGGGAAAGGCATTTAATGTATGCGGAACATCAGGCTTCACTACATCGCCTTTTACAAGCCAGTTGCCTTTTTCAAATACGTTGCTTGTGCGGTGCATGTCTGTTGGATTATCCATCATCACCGGCGTAGTTGCCACCGAATCGTTGCGCAATAAATTCCAGTAGGTGTTGTTGATGTCTGCATAACCGGGTTTATCTTTCCCTTCCAGTTCATGCGTGAAATAAAACCAGTCGAAGTTCATACCGCTTTCATCGGGCTTTTTAAGGCTGGGATTTACATACGTGAAATATAAATTATGAAAGCCTGTTGTGGCAGGAATATCAACCTTATCAATTGTCCAGTTGCTTGTTTTTTGAATGGGAATATTTTTTAAGATAATGCCATCTGGTTTATCCAAATGAATCGTCCATGTGCCACCGCTAACCAAACCGCCGTAACGATAGATGAGTTCCGTTTTATTGGTGAGGTCAACATGCTTTAAACGCGCCACCGCATGGTTGCGGAAGATGAGCCATTTGGTATCGCTGAGCTCGCTGTTGGTAAAGCTGTCTGCCTGTATGGAATTGATGGCAGGCTGCCATGTTTTTAAAAATGTATAAACGCGTTTTGCTTCATCCGTTGATGCATTTTGTTTGAGCCATTGTGTAACCTGCAAAACTTTTAAACTGTCATCTGTTTTGTATTCACGTAGCAAAGGATAATCGGCATAGGTATCTTCATCGCGACTGTCATTAAAGAATGCCATGAACTTATAATAATCTTCATGCTTAAACGGGTCGTAAGGATGCGCATGACATTGCACACAATTAAAGGTGGTGCCCATGAGCGCAGTCCATGTGGTGTTTACTCTGTCCAGCACTGCAGCCGTTCTGAACTCTTCATTGTCGGTGCCGCCTTCATCGTTGGTCATGGTGTTGCGGTGAAAAGCCGTGGCGATATAATCATCATCGGTGGCGTTGGGCATTAAATCGCCGGCAAGTTGTAAGGTTAAAAATTCATTGTACGGCATGTCTGCATTAAAAGCATTAATGAGCCAATCTCTGTATTTCCAGATGTTGCGATTGTCATCACGTTCATAACCTTTTGTGTCTGCATAACGCGCAAGGTCAAGCCACATAGCTGTCCATTTTTCACCGTAATGTTTTGAGGCAAGTAATGCGTTCACCAAATTCTCATAGGCGTTGCTGCTGTTGCCATTCAAATATTTTTGTGCGATGGAATCGGGTGCCGGCATTCCAATTAAATCCAATGAAACACGTCTTAATAAAGTTGGCTTATCTGCTTCGGCTGATGGTTGTAATTTTTGTTGCTGCAGTTTATCATAAATAAAATAGTCAATATCATTTTTTGCCCAGTCAATTTTCTTCGCCGGAATTAAACCAAAGAATGATGATGTTGGTTTTGGCACTACCGTTTTTTGTACCGGTGCATACGCCCAATGTGTTCCCCATTTAGCGCCTTGTTTAATCCAGTCTTTTAATGTTTGTATTTCTTCTTTTGATAATGGGTCGTGATGATACGGCATCCTGTCTTCGGGGTCATTGGAAGTTATGCGGCGAATCATTTCGCTGTGGTTCGGGTCGCCGGGAATGATAGCATATTTCCCTGACTTATTTTTCCGTAAAGCCCAATCGCGAAACAATAAACTAAAGTTTGCCTGCTGCCTTACACCGCCATGACAGCTTATACATTTTTTATTAAAGATGGGTTTGATTTGGGTGTTGTAATCTATTTGCTGATGAGAGGTAGTAAAAGTAAATATGCTGATTGCCACCAGCAATATAATTATAATTAAGAAGATTTTTTTATTACGCTCTATCGCCATGCTCAATCGTTGAACGAAATAAAGTTAAGGAGAATTGATTATTGTTTTAGCAGATGCGATTTAATTAGTATTTGCAGCAATACTAAAAATATTTTATACCGAATAACGAATTTTGATACGCGCAATAGCAAGCGGGTACAAAAGAAAATAAATATCGAAAATAAAACAACCGCAAATACTAACCACAATTTACTACTTCTCTTAATTATGTTTTAAGGCTATGATTAAACCTGATACCGCAATACCATAGTATTATTTATATCTAACTTTCAAAGAATCTTTAATTACATAACTTATAAAACTTAAAACCATGCTACACCTGAGAGAATTTAGAATCGGCGATTTTTTTGAACTTCAATCTTTATCTGATGAAGAAAAAAACAGAGTAGGAAAAGTATATAAGATTGGGCAGAGACAAATTTTAATCAATAGCAGATGGTTTAATTTAGATCGCATTACTCCCATTAATATTACAGAAGATATTTTGCTGCACGCCGGCTTTAAACATTTTAACTGGCTAACAGACTCTCCGATATTTGAATGCAATTATTTTAAATGTACGCTGGATGATAATGGCATTAATTTATTTGGTGACAACTTAAAAAATTTAAAACCCATTAAATATTTGCATGAACTTCAAAATCTCTATTTTGATCTTACAAGAGAAGAACTTGAAGTAGACATTAATTATATTGAATCAGCAAAAACAGAAATGGTATAGAATAAATTTGCTTTTTATAATTTATTTTTTCTCTGCCTGCATCGCTTTTTTAAAATATTCACCGCTGCCGGTTAAATTAAAATTCCATGATTTAATTAATTGTGGCCACCATTCCGGATCGTAAACCCAGGCAAGCCAGCTTATACCATTGCTTTCAAGATATTGTGTAATGCGCTGTCCATAATGTTCTGCACCATCTTCAGGCTCGCCTTGTTTAATAGTAAAACCGATTTCTGTTGCAATTAAAGGATAATGTTGTGCAGCAAAACCAAAATCTTCTTCCCACTTGGGCTCCCATGGTTGTGAGCGTTTATTTGGATAAGGATGTGTTACGTAACCTATGTTTTCAGCATTGATAGGTTCTTCTCGCAAAGATGTAAGATCGTATGCCCAATCAAAACCTGCAACAAGCGGAATGGTTTCATTATCATATGTTCTTATCAGTTGAATAATGTTTTCATTAATTTTTTTCCATTCCGTCCAGCTGATATTTCCTAATTGCCCGCGATATGTGGTTGGCTCATTAAACAGTTCATAAAAAGCAACTGTGTTATTATCGGTGAAATGCTTTGCAATCGTTTTCCAGAATTCATATGTTTCTTTAAGCGTGGTATTATACATAGGATCCTGGAAAAGTTCCATCTCAAGATTACCGATAGAGTGCCAGTCAATATCTATATATAATCCAAGATTTGTACACCAGCCTACTGCAGAATCTAATAAAGTAAGATAGTTTGTTGGTGTACGTTCCCGCCACGCAACCGGGTGCACGGGAATACGTACCAGCATTGTGCCCATATTTTTTACATTTTCAAAAAGCGTTTTATTCCAATGTCCTTCATGTTCAATTTTATCAGGATCTGCAATAGATACACCGCGAAATAAAATTGTATTACCATTTGAATCAATAAAGCGATTTCCTTTAACCGATATCAAAGAAAGCAATTTTGCGTTTGGATTTTTTGCATGATATGTGCTTTGCGCATTGCAAAAATTAAACACAGATAACAAAGAAATTATCAGCACCTGTTTAATACAATACATGATAAATGATTTTGATTAAAGATATATTTAAACTGAAAGATGATTTTAAGTGATCTAAAATATTTTATTTATCCTGCTGCTTAATCATTGTTACCAATAAAACAATGATTAATCCGAAGATTGAAATAATTCCAAAAGACCAGCGCAAACCAATTGCCTGTGCAATAAAACCAACGCCAGGCGGCACCGCTAAAAATCCAAAATAACTTATAGTAGATACTGATGCAATTGCAGTACCACTACTCATGCTGTTTGATTTACCCGCGAGCCCAAATACTAATGGAATAATACAGGATACGCCAAATCCTGTAAGTATAAAACCGATAGACGCAGGTATTACGTAAGGAAATAAACTTGCCATTAATAATCCTGTACAAATACATATTCCGCTATAACGCAAAATATTTACAACACCCAGTTTGGGTACAATTTTATCTCCAAAAAAGCGACCTGTCGTCATACAAATCATATATAAAACAAAGGCAGCAGTTGCTGTTTCTTTGGGTGCAAGCACAGCTTTACGAAAATAAATACCGCTCCAATCGTACATAACATTTTCGCAAGCCATAGATGCAAAAGCAATCATTGCAAAAACAAGTAGATATTTATCAGGCCAAACAAATAATTTTTTTCGTTGCGGCACATGTTGTCTTACATAATATGCATTTGGATAAAATGCTACGGAAAGAATTAATAAAACAATACTTACGGAAACAAGATGTATTGAAAGCGAAAGATTGGATAACACAAATAAATAACCAACTGCTGCGCCGGCAAAACCAGCCAGGCTCCACACAGCATGAAAACTTGTAATGATCGAGTTCTTATATAAACGCTGCACTTCTACACCTTGCGCATTCATCGAAAGATTAAGCAGGTTTCGCGAAGAACCAAATGCAAATAATACAATCCATAATTGCCATAACTGTGTTGTAAAAGCCAGCAGTGCCAGCATTACATTATAAAAAATTGCGCCAAATATCATTATGCTTTTACTGCTGTAGCGGTTAAGCAAATTACTTGTAAATGGTACTGTAATCAATATGCCAATTGGTGCTGCTAATAAAGCTGTGCCTAACTGCGCTTCATTTATATGCAATTGCTGTTGAATGCCGGGTATACGTGATGCCCATGTGGCGTATCCAAATCCTGAAAGAAAAAAATAAACAATTACTGCTGTACGGTGTTTTATACGCGGAAGTTCTGTTTTGGAAACGAGTTGCATCACTACAAAAATAAATTTGAAGGGGCGAATAATTGCATAGATTTTATTTGAACAATGTGTGATTAAAATATTATTAAGTGAGTGTGATAAGAAATTGGCAACATCATTGTTTCAAAAGCATACAACATTTACTTTATTTAATAAATATTTCATTCAAACCATCATTATATCATTTCATAAATTATTAAACCCTTTTAAAAAGAGCAATTATATTAGCTGAAATTATTTTCTTTACACTATCTGTCGAATTAATAACATGAAGAATTATGACAACACTTAAAGGTCCTGCAATTTTTCTTGCACAGTTTATGGGTGATAAAGCGCCATTCAATAATTTAAAAACAATTTGCGAGTGGGCGAAAAGCATTGGCTTTGTTGGTGTGCAAATTCCAACATGGGATGCACGTTGCATTGACCTGCAAAAAGCAGCAGAAAGCAAAACGTATGCAGATGAATTAAAAGGAACCATTAATGAATGCGGCTTAGAGATAACGGAACTATCAACACATTTACAAGGTCAGTTGGTTGCAGTGCATCCTGCGTATGATGTTTTGTTTGATGGCTTTGCTCCTGAAAATTTGCGCAACAATCCAACAGCAAGAACAGAATGGGCTGTTCAACAATTAAAATATGCAGCAAAAGCTTCGCAAAATTTAGGCTTGAATGCACATGGAACTTTTAGCGGTGCATTGTTATGGCATACATTTTATCCATGGCCGCAACGTCCTGCCGGTTTGGTGGAAACAGGATTTACCGAACTTGCCAATCGCTGGCTGCCTATCTTAAATTATTTTGATGAATGTGGTGTTGATGTTTGCTATGAAATTCATCCGGGAGAAGATTTACATGATGGTGTTTCGTATGAAATTTTTCTGGAAAAAGTAAATAATCACGCACGCGCTTGTTTGTTATATGATCCATCACATTTTGTTTTGCAATGTTTAAATTATCTTGAATATATAGATAATTATCATGAACGCATTCGCATGTTTCATGTAAAAGATGCAGAGTTTAATTCAACGGGAAAACAAGGCGTTTATGGCGGTTATCAAAACTGGATTGATCGTGCCGGGCGTTTTCGTTCTTTAGGCGATGGACAAGTAGATTTTAAATCTGTTTTTAGTAAACTGGCACAATATAATTTTAAAGGATGGGCTGTTATGGAATGGGAGTGTTGCTTAAAACACCCGATTGATGGTGCAACAGAAGGGGCAAAATTTATTAAAGATCATATTATTCATGTAACAGAAAAAGCATTTGATGACTTTGCATCAGCCGGCTCAGATGACAACTTAAACAGGTTGGTATTAGGATTGCAGTGAAGAAGCAAATCTCGCTCATGAAAATCTTTTTAATTTTTATTACAATTACTTTATTAACTGCCTGCGGAGCAGGTACAGGAGAAACTGCTGCAAGCGATAGTGCAAATGAAACTGAAAAAATTATAAACTCTGGCGGAACAAATATTGATACTGCAAAAAATATTTCTGGCAGCCAGTTAATAGCTTCAAACGATTGTTTTACATGCCATAAAATAGATGAGAAAAATTTTGGTCCGTCTTATAAGCAAATTGCTGATAAGTATGAGTTCAATAATGGCAATGTTCAAAACCTTGCAGACAAAATAATTAAAGGTGGTAAAGGATTATGGGGTCAAAATGCTATGACGCCACATGCAAATCTTCCAGAACCGCAGGCGGAGGAAATGGTAAAATATATTTTGTCTTTAAGAAATGCTGCAGACTCAATAAAATAATTTGTTATTCATTAACAGTCATCAATAAATTTGTAATCATTTCCATCACTAAAAATAATAAACATTGAAAAAGTATTTTGTATCCATCTTATTGCTCGGATTAATTGTTGCCTGCAGCAACAATACAAATAATAGCGGCAACGGCGATACCGCAACAGCATCTTCAACAAATGATATTACAACCAATCCTGATTATCAAAAAGGATTAGCACTTATTGCCACCAACGATTGTCTGACCTGCCATAAAGTAGATGAGAAAGTTACCGGTCCCGCTTATCGCGATGTCGCAAATAAATATGATAATACAGATGCTAACATAAAAATGCTCGCCGATAAAGTTATTAAAGGCGGCTCCGGAAATTGGGGAACTATTCCTATGACGCCACATCCGTCACTTGCAGAAGCTGATGCAGAACAGATGGTGAAATATATTTTATTACTCAGAAACAAATAATCTTACATGAATAAAATAATTGCGTTTATATCTGCAACAATAATATTTGCGGCATGCAATTCTGCTTCAACAGGCAATACAACTACAACAGATACTACATTAACAGATACAACAAATGCGATGAGTATGAATAGTGATACAGTATGGATTAATTTGTTTGATGGTACAACACTAAATGGCTGGCATAGTTTCGGAGAATCATCTGCAAGTTCAAAGTGGAATGTTGATAGCGACGCTATTTATTTTAATCCGAAAAGTAAAGGAGATGATGGTGATTTGGTAAGCAACGACAGCTTTGCAAACTTTGATTTGAAACTCGACTGGAAAATTGCGAAAGGTGGCAACAGTGGAATTTTATTTTATGTGCAGGATGATAAAGCCAAATATGAGGATACTTATAAAACAGGACCTGAAATGCAGGTATTAGATGATGAACGTAATGAAGATAATAAAACACCTTCTCATCATGCAGGCAGTTTATATGATATGATACAAGCAGCACCGGGTGCGGTTAAAGTTGCAGAAGAATGGAACAGTGCTGAAATTGTAAGTAACAATGGCAAGCTTGATTTTTATTTAAATGGCGTGCATGTTGTAAACACAAATATTTGGGATGATAACTGGAAGAAAATGGTTGCAGGCAGTAAGTTTAAAGAATGGCCAGCATTTGGAACTTTTAAAGAAGGGCACATTGCATTACAAGATCATGGATTTGGTGTTTGGTATAAAAACATCATGATAAAAAAATTGTAACAGCACTTATATAATTTTAGAAAATCCTGCTCTGAGAGCAGGATTTTTATTTTAACCGAATAACACATTTATCATCATTCCATTTTCCATACTTTTCCTCGATGATTTTATACCGATATTTAAAAATTTCGTGCAGTTGTTTGCGCACAATAATTGCATTAGCAATATCACCTATAAACCAAAACGGAATTTTATAATGCACGATATCTGTCATTTCAATTCCATTTTCTATTTGCTTAAAATGATGTTGATGATGCCATAAATTATACGGACCAAACCGCTGCTCATCTATAAAATATTCATTGTCTTTTACATGTATAATTTCTGTCATCCAGTATAATGGAATACCTAATAACGGCTTCACTTTATATTCAATTATTTGCCCCGCATACATATCATTTTTAAAAGGCTCACTCAAAATTTTAAAGCCTAATTTTTTGGGAGTGATGGCATTCAGATTTTCGGGCTTACTAAAAAAGTTCCATGCAGTTTTTATATCAGTTGGAATTTTTTGAATTGCTTTTAGTGAATACACCTTGCTCATAAAGTATATTATAAACAACAAACAATGATTGAATGTTCAGAATATTTTTGAAAAAACTCAGTGTAATACTATCTGCTTATCCATATCTTCTAAAGCAATACCTTTTGTTTCCGGCATTAGTTTCCAGGCGAATAAAAGTTGAAGTACCATCATACAACAAAAGAAGCCGAAAATAATACTGCCGCCTATGTTTGCCGCAAAATATGGAAATACCTGTGCTACAATTGCAGCCCACGTCCAGTGCGAAAGACAACCAAACGAAGTACCTGCAGCGCGAACAGAGTTTGGAAATATTTCAGAAATAAAAACCCAGATTACTGCACCCTGACCAACAGCATGCGCTGCAATAAAAAGAAAAACATAATAAACAATATAATCATGCTGACCACTGCTGAATGACCATGATATAAGTGCCAGCGAAATAATATAACCAACAGATCCGATTAATAATAATGTTCTTCTTCCAAACTTATCAATCAATGACCAGCCAATCATTGTAAAAACCAAATTCACCACACCTATACCAACTGTGCTAAAGAGTGCGCCGTTGCGTGCAATGCCAGCCATTTCAAAAACCTTCGGCGCAAAATAAATGATGGCATTAATACCGGAAAGCTGGTTAAAACTTGCTATTAAAAATGCCAGCAACAACGGCTTATAAAATTTCTTGCTAAACAAGGGTTCTTTAACATGCGTTGCCGAAGCTTTTATTTCCTGTATAGTTTTATCAACGTTGTCTTCTGTTATAGATAAAACCCTTCTTGCATGTGCTTCATCATTTTTATACAGCAATAACCACCGCGGCGTTTCAGGCACAGCCAGCATGCATAGCGAAAATAATAAAGAAGGTATAGCAACCATGCCAAGCATATATCGCCAGTCATTTTCACCACCAACTCCCTGCAGCATATAGTTTGAAAAATAAGCAAGCAAAATACCAGATACAACACTTAACTGGAAAGATATAACCAGCCTGCCGCGAAATTTTGGTGGCGCAATCTCTGAAATATATACAGGCGCAACAACTGAAGATGCACCAATGCTAAGTCCGCTTAAAAAACGAAATATCATGAATGTATAAACATCTTGCGCAACAGCGGCACCAATAGAAGAAATTAAGAATAAAACGCCAATCCATATTAGTGTTTTTTTGCGCCCGATTTTATTGGCAGGAATATTTCCAAAAGCAGCACCAAACGCAGTACCGTATAACGCCATTGCAATTGCAGTTCCATGTTCCCAATCACTCAAGCTCCAAAGCTTTTGAATAGCTTGTTCTGCACCGGAAATAACAGCTACATCAAGCCCAAACAATAAACCGCCCAATCCCACTGCTATTGACCAGAATATTATTTTATTGTTCATACTAAATGTTATGTATTGGGTTAGTTATTATAATGCAATGAGAATTTGTTTTAAGCAATCTTCTTTCAAATGTATAGTTTTTTGAATCGCCTAAAACGAAATTTCTGACGTAATACTTTAATAAGTATTTAATGATATGAGAAGGAAATTTAAATTGACATTATTCAAGTACTGGTCGCAACCATTTTTCTGCTTCTTCAATACTAATATTTCTTCTCTTTGTATAATCTTCTAATTGATCGCGCATAATTTTTCCAATACCAAAATAATGACTTTTCGGATGCGCAAAATACCAGCCGCAAACAGAAGCGGGCGGATCCATGGCTAAGCTTTCAGTAAGATGAATGCCTACGTTTTCTGTTACATTTAATAAATCAAACAATTTTGTTTTTTCTGTGTGATCAGGGCATGCAGGATAACCAGGCGCCGGGCGAATGCCTGTATACTTTTCTTTAATTAAATCTTCAGGAGAAAGTGATTCATCTTTTTCATAACCCCAATAATTTTTTCTTACTTCGTAATGTAAACACTCGGCAAATGCTTCCACTAAACGGTCTGCTAAAATCTGCACCATTATTTTATTATAATCATCATTATCCGCAGCAAATTTTTCAATATGTTTTTTTGCATTATGAATTGTAACAGCAAACGCACCCATGTAATCAGTAGCAGCCTCTCCTAAATCCTCACCAAAGGGAAGGACTTTGATAGCATCTTCATAATTTACATCAGGCAGGTTATTTAAAGTTTCAAGTATTTTATTTAAAACAATTTCGGGACTGTTTATTACTTCATAATTTTCAAATCTTAAAACTGTATAACCATGTTCTTTTAAAATATCTGTTCTTAGTTGGTCACTGATTTTATTTTCAGGTAAAGAATGAATATTTCCATCGAGTTCAATAATTAATTTTTTCTTTAAGCAAACGAAGTCTGCAATAAATTGTAGAATAATATGCTGTCTTCTGAATTTATAATTTTCCAATTTTTTACCTTTTAATAAATGCCACAAACTTTTCTCTGCTTCAGTTGGATTTTGCTTTTGCTTATTTGCGTTCTCTTTTAAAAAATTATACAATGATGGATCTGCAGTTTCATAGCGAAAATTTTGAGAAGCTGGCTCTGTGCCCTGATGACTCTTCCCTTCAGGAAGAGCCGGAGATGGGCTTGGTAATACAAAATCAGCTAAAGAAAAATCCGGCTGACCAATTGCTTTTTTTGATTGCTGACGCAAGCATTCCAGATGCATTTCTCCATCATTTGTTTTTAGTATAATTGTATCGCGGTTATTAGATGTTGCCTGCCAGAAACCAATAACACCATCAGCGCTAAACCATTTTTCTGCTACAATTTTTTTAAGTAAATTATTTGCATCATTATATAATTTAGTGGCTTCTGTTCCAAAAATTTTATCGCTTAAAACTTCGGGAAATTTGCCTGGCATTTCCCATCCTATAAAAAAAGGTCCCCAGTCAATATACTTTGCAAGTGTTGCCAAATCAAAATTTTTAAAAACTTTTACATCATCTATTGCAGGTTTTACGGGATGATAATTTTGCCAATCGAAAACTTCTTTATTTGCAACGGCTTCTTCATATTTAATTAAATTTTTTTGTGCATTCTTTTTAAGAAACTGCTCGCGTAAAACATTGTATTCATTTTCTATTTTATCAAGAAGCTGAAGCTTTTGTTCTTTATTTAAAAGATTAGTTACAACCGTTACACTTCTTGATGCATCTAATACATGCACAACACCATTATTATATTGCGGTGCAATTTTTACAGCAGTGTGCATACGCGATGTTGTTGCCCCACCAATTAATAAAGGTTGTTGCATATTGCGGCGTTTCATTTCGTGCGCCACATGCACCATCTCATCAAGCGACGGTGTTATTAATCCGCTTAAGCCAATTACATCAACATTTTCTTTCAACGCAGTTTCAAGAATTTTATCTGCCGGCACCATCACACCCAAATCAATTATATCATACCCGTTACAACCAAGTACAACACCAACAATATTTTTTCCTATATCGTGTACATCGCCTTTAACTGTTGCCAATAAAATTTTTGCAACTGCGGTTTTTAAAGCATTAGGATTATTTTTCTTTTCTTCTT
>CAXSDU010000042.1:0-20366 GCA_964236165.1 uncultured Parafilimonas sp.
TATTGGGATCAACCCCTCTTACCGTTGCATTATCATTGTCAATAATTGCAATACAACTGCGTTTAAGCTCTATTCGTTCGGTTAAGCGGTTAGCCTCGGGATCTGCAGCACCAAGCGGCCCCACTGTTACACCCTGAAATTGCAAGGCGGCTATTTTTGACTCATAGTCCGATTGAAGTTTTTGCCAAGCAGTAACAATCTGTTCGTAGGTTTTTAGCTGCCATTTCGATATTGTTTCTGCACTCGGACAACAAATGACTTCAATATTTATTGAAAGTCCGTTCACTTGAAAGGATGAAAAAGCGAAACCGATCGTTCCCTGTTCGTGATTCAGATTTCTCAACGTAATACTGTCATTGCAATTTGGTCTGCTATCAATAATAACTCCATTGAGCCGTCCAGAAGAATTTCCTACTACCACATCAATATAACTTTGCGAGACGTCATCATTTCTTATCCAGTTAGCCGAAACAGTAGCAGAGCTGGCGTAATAACCATCCTGTAAAGTAATTGTATCAGCACCTTCTTGTTTGCTGTCATCTTTGAAATCGAAGACAAGAGCTTTTGTGGCAACGACATTATCAACGGGGAATGGATCTACCCCTGTTACCTGGTACTTAGCGATCCAAAAACCTGCGCTAGAGGCGTCGCTAAGTTGTTCAATTGTTAACGGACTATCAAGTATTTTCTCATGAGTAGTCGAATCTATCGTGAAAGTACCAAGAGGGTCTGGCTGAACTGGAATTTTTTGATTAGTAGATGGTGTTGTTGCCATTTGAATTAATGAGGCCGATGGTTCCGGCACCATGATATCAAACAACAGATGTCTACCTAAATTGAAAGTTTGTGCCAAGTAAACTTTTTCTACCCATTGATATACTCCACTTATGTGGGCTATACCCTTGGTATTGTCAAAAGTTTGATCCTCATTCTCTTCAAATGTTTCAATGATTTGGACAGTTTTACTTTGCGTTACCTGATTGGTAATTTTAGTGGTGGCCTTCTGCGTTACGTCTTTAGAAACATCAGAAGCGAACTTTCGGGAGTCTTCAGTTGATTTATCGTAAGAGACAGTTAAATCAGCATTTATTTTATAAGAGCCACCATCATAAGATGCATGCACTCCAGCATCAATTTTCGTATCCTCTTTTACTTGGTTATCAATTTCATTTTTGATATCCACATGATCTGTGCTATCAAGTTCTTTATCTGTTTCCGTGGTAGAAATAGTTTGATCAAACGTTGTTGTGTTATTTGATAAAGTATGCTTCGTAGAATGGTCCCGTAATTCTCCTTTGAGAACATTTTCAATTCGCGCAATTTCACCTAGTTGGTATCCACGAATATGTTGTTTGACCACATGAAATTCGCGAAATCCAATGCCATGGATAGGTTTCCTGAAAAAAGCAAAAAGTTCGGGAGGAAACAATATAGTTTTACTTATAGCAGCATTAAAAGCTGCTTGCAAAGCAGCTTGAATGTCAGCTGGCGCTTTTAGAGTATTTGGTGGGATAAGTATAGCACTTCCACTTTGCAAAAGATCGGCCGCATTAATGTGATCGGCAATTTCCTGTAAGGTAGGGTTGTTACTTAAAAGTTCAGCGATTAGCCAAAGTGGTGGAGTTGCCGTTCTCATAAGGGTATCGAGATTGGCCGGACCACCTCGGCGTACTATCAACAAAGCAATAAATAGATCACCAAGGTTGTAAATATATGCTTGTAAGTCTAGTTGGCTAACTGAGATTAGCTGTTGATTAAATAAAGCTGAAATCGCATTAATTGATTTAATATCACCGTTACTATTGCTAATTAGATCAGACAGCGCCTTGAAAAAATCACCAAGGCTTACCCATAAATTATTGGTTAATATATCGTAAGCTTGAGTTTTTATAAATTCAATAGCAATAGGTTCCAGCCTTTGCCATGTTTGAGATGTCGTTATTTCACCGTTTATAAATTCCTGAATTTGTATTTTCAGTTGGTCTTGGAAACTTTGTGGGGATTCATCCACTTGCTGTTGCTTATCTCCCAAAGCTGATATCCCTTTCAGATATGAGGGTAATTTCGAATTATTATTTTCGCCCTTTACGTTAGACTTTTTCGAGATTGTTTCGCTAGGATAATATGGACGCTCCAATGATATGGTAGCAGGGTTGCTGCGATTTGCGGCTCTGATAACTGAAAATCTAAAAAGCTCTTCCATCCGTACAGTTTTAATTCGTTTGGTCTTTATTCGAATTAATTGAATCTGAATTATCCTCCTCTTCATCCTCGCTGTTGCCGAAAATATTTCCGTCTTTGAGGGCTAAAAGCATCATGGCTGACGAGTTATTTCCGCTACCTTGATTGCTCATCAAAAGTAACGGCAGTAGAGACTTTTCTATTGATTGATCATGAAATAAATTCTGCATAATTAAATAGGAACTCAATGCATCATTACTGCCGGTATTTGATTGTCCTGATAAAAAAAGAAGAGGTAGCAAACTATCAAATCCTTGCTTTCCCGTTAAGTTATTTGGTCCAACCACTTTAATAAAAAAATTAATTCCTAATGGATTTTTTGGATTTTTATATTCTACATATTCTCCATTGCTTGGATCAATTCCATGTATTACGCCATGGTCACTTATTTCTTCAACAAAGAGTACCGAAAATGGATTATCGGATCTGATAATAATATCTTTTGGTGATAACTTTTTTACAGGAATGCGATAGATTAACTGTTCGGTTCCATCGAACGTTAAATTTGTTACATCGACTAAATTACCCCGGTAACGCGAAATAAATTTAGAATCACCTACTTTTACGGCAATCCCGTAGATTCCATATTTAAAATTTAAAGAAGTATCTTTACCTATTGCTATCGAACCAAAAAGAGATTGTATATCCACAATAATTTGTTTGTAAATGAAGATAAATGAAATTATTTAATCATTATCATATTATCTTAGGCTTAATTAAAATATTTTTCTAAATTAATTTAGAATTAAAATATCTTTTAATAATTAATTCAAGTTGCCAGTTATAAAACCAGTTTATTAAAGGTGACCTGCAATAAACATCAAAATTTTAAGTAAGAAGACTTTGAATGTTACCGCATGTATTTTTCGCAGGAACAGTCGCTTTATCAAGGAGAAAGTCGTTTCTATCTCCTTTCTTATCTGTTCTTTTAAAAACTTACCCACGGTTCATTTTTCCTTTTGCTGTTGCTTTTTCTTTGAATAGTAATTGAATAAAGTCTGCTTCTTCCATATTATCTTCAATTTATATAATTAGTGTAAGCGCGACCTCCATGAATACTGCTTTCAGAGGCTACTGCTATGGGTAATTTTTTAAGTGTCTGAACATAGCTTTCTTATGCGACAACGTAAATTTTTAAATTTCCTAAGTCCTAAAAATCCTATGGAAGAATTTAATTTAAAGTTTATTTTGAAGAAGAATTGATTAAAATAATTCTATTCAGCAAGCAAAAATTTTGCTGATATGAAAATAGATATTGAATCGTTGATTGATAGATATACATGGTATATAGTAGGAGATGAATGTCATAGATATCAATCTTGGGATAACTGTTATAAAGCTTTCAGTACTCCAACACAATTAGAAATTCATTCTTTGGAATTAGCTTTTTACTTAGCAAGTTGGGAAATGTATAGAGGTTCAAGTGGATTGCTTCAAAAAACTCATTCAATTCATAAAGGGGCTGTTGATATTATATTTTCAAACCTTAATCAAAAATTGAGATGTGATCAAAATAATGATGTAAGTCGAAAGAATATAATTTCAATCTTGAAATTAAAGCATCAATTGGCAAAGTATTACAACAATATATCTTTTAATAAAGGTATTTTAAAGGCAAGACCTATTTCTACAACAAACACGCTTTTGAGCAAGATAATGTTTGGAACTTTAGGTTGTGTTCCAGCATACGATAGATATTTTATTGATGGGCCGAAAGAAATGAAAATGAAATACGTTGATTTCAATGAAGCCTCATTAAATGAACTTTTTGATTTCATTGCTATGCATGATAAGGCAATAGACAAAGCACAAAAATAAATTAGAAAGAAGATTAATAGACATTACCCGGTTATGATAATATTGGATATGTAGTTCTGGCAAATGGGGTATGAGAAAAATATGCAACTTAAAAGTTAACCAAAGACCAAAATTAAGATGACTACTACTTATTTTTTAAACTAAGGATTTCGAGGATTTAGGAAATCTAAAAATTTTTCCAATTCAAAATTGCTTTTCTCGTTAGGTATTATATCTTAATGGGCCATCAATAAATGTCAGTAAAAAGATTAATTTAGCTTCGGTGCTGTAGGCGTTGTGCTGTAATTCCCCTGGTAATACATTCAAGGATTGGCCGAAATTTTAAATCGAAAACTAAATGGACATATCACTTATTATAACTGGAGCAATGACGTTGCTTAAACCGCTTTTAGAAAAAGGGAGTGAAAAGGCCGCTGAAACTATTGGTGAAAAATTAGCAGAAAAAACAACTGAGAAAACATTCTGGACAAAAATTAAAAACATTTTTTCCGTTGATGAACAAGAAAAATTAAATGCCATTGAGAAAAAACCTGTTGCAACAAAACAAGAAGTTGAGCTCATTGAAAATAAATTGACAAAAGAAGTTGAATCTAACCCACAATTTGCCGCAGATGTTAAGGCGGCTTTTAACTTATCGCCCACTGATTACTTGGTCGCGGAAGAACTCCTAAAGTCCATAAAAGACGGCCAAGAAAAATTAAAGAAATTATTCCAAGATAGACGTGATGATCCTAGTATCGAGACCTCTGGGCAATATAAAATTATGATACGAAGAGTTAGAGATCGTTTAGAAGAGGATGAAACTGAATTCCTAAGTTTAGTAAAAAAAAAAGAGGTCAATCAAAAAATAGCGAAGCAAAGATAATTTCTGACGAACCAATTGCATGGCAATTTCACAAAGACTATAATTGGATTCCAATTGACATTAGAAAAAATCAAGTCCTTAGAGAAAACTTTGACAGTTCAGTTATAGAAACACAAAAAAAATTTTCAGTATCAAATGAACTTCATTTTTTAGGTTTTCCCCAAGTAGGTAAGTCTACCTATTTGATGCAACTTTTAAAAACAATTTCAGAAAAAGAGGGTAAGAATGTTTTATATATACCTAACCAAAATTTTTTAGAAACTGATTTTAAAGATATAATTAGAACAGAGAGATATAGCGAAACAGTTAAAACAAATTATATTCTAGGTTTAGACAGTTTTCTTCCTGAAACTATTAAAAAAAATGTTTTTCCGAATGCAACTTTATGTATTATTCCACAAGGTTTTTCTGATCCGTATTCTTCTCAATTTATAAAACCCTTCAATAAAAATGAAACTCTGTTATTTTTAGAACAAGTGAAATCAGCTGACATTAATCCAACTATTATTAAGACAGTTGTAGAATATAGTGCGGGGATTCCTAAACTTGCGGATAAGTTACTAACATACTACATAAATCATCATAATTTATCTGTAAGTAGAATTTTGAATGACACTTACATTCAAAAAGATCTTGATCATATTTATCAAAGTTTCTTATCGCAATTGAATACAGAGTCATTAAAATTGTGGACAGGCTTAATTGCTATTGGAAAACCACTTTTGGCATTTAAAAAAAGTATTAGCAATGAAATAGAAAGCTCAAGTTTTACATTCCTACAAAAATTAGGTTTTGACACTTTTATCCAGTCACCGTTACTTCTTTCTTTCTTCCGAAAAAAAATTGGAATTCATGCGATTCAAGAATTCAAAAAAAAGGGCATAAAAGAATTTATATCAGCAAGTAATAATAATTCATTATTCATTTGGACCGCAAACAATGAGCTAAGGTTTTTAGAAACTGATTCAAGCATCATAAAAATTGCTTCAAACATTTTCAAAAGCAAGACTCTGTTTGGTAGAATTGATTGGGAAAAGTCATTAGTTAATAATGAACCAATACACTCAAAAGATGATATCATTTCCGTTGGAAGTGAGGTGCGGTTTATATTAGGCAGACGAGATAAAGATATTCCTCGAACCAAAAACTATAAAAGACTAAATAGAAAATATAAAGAGTTGATTTTTCGTGGCGACAGTGCTTCAAGAAAAGGACTATTTGAAGAAGCTGAACAATGTTACAAAGAAGTTGAAAATCTTAAATATGACAGTGCAACAAAATTCATATCAGATAGTACTCATGGAAAAATTCGTTTAGCTAATTTATACAGAATACAAGGACGGCTTGAAGATTCTATTAATATATGTAAACCTATTGTACGTTCAACGCCGAATCCATACGCATACTTATGCATGGCAGTCTGCGAATTTTGGAGGGGAAATATTACCGAGGCATTAGAATTTATAGAATTGTGCATTTCTTGGAAGGCCTGCTATATTAACGCTATGATCTGGAAGTCACGCATGGTATTACATAACAAAGACTTTGTCAGTTCTGAAAAAATTTTAAGCCAAATAGAAGAAAAAAAATTATCAAATGATAATCGTTTCATTTTTATAATTTTAAATTATTTCTTATTTAAAAAAAGTGAGTTTCCTTCAATTATTAAGAATTCAAACTGGCACAACAAGGCAATACATTTCATTTCTATGAATCGAAAAGATTTGCCGGCAAGACAAATTCCATTAATAATATTATTCTTAAATTTTATAAAAACAAAAGAAAAGGAGTTTGGTGAAATTGAAAAAAGGTATCTTTCATACAAATTTTCCGAAGGTGTTTTATTAGACTTATACTGGTGGGAAAAATTATTTCAAACAACATAAAAAATGCCTCGGTGGCGGAACTGGTTAGACGCTAGGACATCCCTTGTCGATAAGCCATAAAACAATGACAAACTGGTAAGTTTTATGGTCGACGTGCTGGTTCGATTCCAGCCCGAGGTACTAAGAGCACAAATGAACTGCACCCAACATGAAACTTATGTAAACAAGGCATAAGTAAGCAGCATCCACAGTCAAGTTTTTTAGCACTGCAGTATGGATTAAGTGAAAGTAAATTACTCTGTTGTAGAAACGTCTTTTTTCTTCGTAAAGCCTCTTCGTAACTTTGCATTACTTCTTTTATTGCAGAGCTAATATTTCCTTCAAATAAGTTTTAGGTAGAATTAATTGCTTTAATCTGAGATTAAACAATGTACGTATGCCAACTGCAGTAATGCATATCAGTAAAATTGTAAACTCAAATATTTTAAGTTTCTATCGGGAGTTTATGCTGTATTTTCTTTACTGTCCTAACAGGTTTCTTTTGAGATGGTTTACTCCTCAATTCAAAACCACTGAAAAGAAATGATTTTTTAAATTTAAACTGCAATTATGCAATATGTAGTAATTGAAAATTTTAATGAAAACATCTCTCTTGTCTTGAATGAGGAAGGAGAAACATTTGTAACTGCAAATTTGAACGAGGCAAATGCAATTGCAGAAGAATGCCAGAATGGAATGGTTATTAAATTGGAATACTTTAACTAATGAAAAGTATGTTGTATAAAAATAATTTTCGTGAAAAGGATTTCGAAATTTCTAAGGATTACCGCGTAAGTTGCTTAAAAATAAAATTTCTAAATTGGAAAATAAAAGGATTTCTTACCTATCAAATTTTTTTGAATTTTTGTGGACAACCTATGGGACAACCAAGTGATTTAAAAAAATTTTTACCTCCGAAGATTCAAAAATTTTGTGATCTCGTCAGGAATCGAACCTGAATCAAAGGCTTCGGAGGCCCTTATACTATCCATTGTACTACGAGACCAAATTAATTTGCGCGAAATTAAGCTACGGTAACTTGTAACCAGCACTGAAATTATTTTCCAAATGCAGCCAGGTTAGTTCCAAAAATTTTTACAGCTATAGCAAGCAAAATCACACCAAAAAATTTTCTTACTGCAATTAAACCTGCTTTGCCTAAAATTTTTTCGAGCCAACTTAATAAATGCAGTGCAGCAAAAATTATTATAAGGTTTATTAAAACGCCCATAAGAATATATCGCTGATCAAAATTTGCTTTAAGCGACATAATAGTTGTTAATGTTCCGCTGCCAGCAATAATAGGAAATGCAATGGGCACAAGTGTTCCGGTTACATCGGGTTCCTGTTTAAAAATTTCAAGCCCGAGCACCATTTCAAGTCCAAGCAAAAACATAACGATAGAACCGCCAACAGCAAACGAATGCACATCAAGATTTAAAACTTTCAGCAAAGGTTCACCGGCATATAAAAACAATATCATAAGCACGCCACACACCAGTGTAACTTTTAATGAATTGATGTTGCCGTTTTTATTTTTTAAAGATATAAGTATAGGAATGGAGCCGATAATATCAATAACAGCAAACAACGTAAATGTTACGGCGAGTAATTTATTAAAATCCATAATGCTGTTTTATGCAAAGTTAATTTTGTTTGAATGATGAAAGAGATAAATAGATTTGCATCACATTAATTTTAATAATGAAAACACTACTTTTTACGGTTAGTTTTTTTATTTTTTATACAGCGCATGCGCAATCAACCGATACCGCGCATTTATATAACCCAAATGCAGATGCTGAAAAAGATATTGCGGCTGCGGTAAAAAAAGCTAAAGCTGAACATAAATTTGTACTGATGCAAGGCGGCGGAAACTGGTGTATTTGGTGTAAGCGTTTTAGTCTTGCAGTTGCAAACGATCCAAAGCTTGATTCAATTGTAAATGCTGATTTTGTATTTTATCATTTGAATTACAGCAGTGAAAATAAAAATAAAAAAATATTGGCAAAATATGGTTACCCGCAACGTTTCGGTTTTCCTGTTTTTATAATTCTTGACGATAAGGGCGATCGCATTCACACACAAAATTCAGAATACCTTGAAGAAGGAAAAGGCTATAATAAAGATAAGATTGCTGAATTTTTTGAAGCGTGGAGCCCGAAAGCTTTAGATCCGGCAAGTTATAAAGATTAAACAGGAAGAAGATCGCAGAAGTAAAAACCAAATTGCGAAATATTGTTTTTTGGTTGATTAATTTCATCAATATTTTTAGGTGCTTCATATTTTTTATATACAATTTCTCCTTTGCAAAAATTGATTGGCTGCTTAAAAATTGGTCCGTCAAAAACAAAAGAATGAAACTCGCCATTCTCACCGCACGCATCAACATTGCCTGGTAAATCATTGATAAACGATTTATCAATCAATCTTCCGCAAAAACTTTTATCAAGAAATTGTTCATTCACACAAACAACAATTGCTTTAAAACCTAAGTTGATAAATTCCTGTACCAATTCTTTTGTATCAATCTTCCATAAAGGAAAAACGCAATCAATGTTTACTTCTTTTAATTTTTGCTCGCGATAAAGTTTTAAGTCTTCCAAAAAAATATCTCCAAATATTGCTGTTGTACAACCTGCTGATTTTAGTTGTTGCATTTTTTGAAGCATGCATTGTTCGTACTCAATCATTGAAGGTTGTTCAGTTAATTCGATTGTTTGTAATTGAATACCGATTGATACGGCTTGCATTTCCAGTAAACTTCTTCTTACACCATGCATAGAAATGCGATCATGTACAGCATTTACATTCGTTAGTAAATACTGTACATGATTTTTTTTTGAGTGAAGCGTTTTGTATAAAGCCAATGCAGAATCTTTCCCTCCGCTCCAATTAAAAAACGCATTTTCTTTCATGGATTTTATATACAATGATAACACGTATCAAAAAAGCTTTTGAACTTATTGCAATCTTATTAAAAGCTGTTTAAATTTATTGCTTGGCTAAAGCCGTTTTTTCAGTTACTATAATTGAAAACGTAAACCTGCTGTAAAATTAATCCCCTGAACATTATAGCCATATACTTCGTAGTAATTTGTTTTATTAGTGATATTTTTTACATCAATAAACAAATTGAGTTTAGCTTTAAAACTATATTGTATATAAGCATTCCACAATGAATATGCATTTAAATTCACTTCTGAATTTGCAAAAGTTACAGGATCAAAATAAGTATCTGTTCTTTTACCTGTAAACTGAATTGAAGTGCTTACGTATAACAATGGTATAATATTGTATCCTGCAAAAAGTTTTACAGCATTTTTAGGTCGGCGAATAAGATTGTAATAGCTTGAATCTTTGCCGGAAGATTTATCTTTTATCCTTCCATCAACATAAGCATACGAAGCATTTAACTGTAGCTTTTTATTGGTATAATTTAATTCAACTTCTGCACCATAATCATGTTGCTTATCCATGTTTGTATATGCACTTGTATTATAATCATAAATAATAACATTAGTAATGTTGCGGTTAAATCCATTAATTGTAAATGATAATTTTTTATCCAACAAAAATGTTTGCAAACCGGCTTCCTGGTTATTAGATTTTTCAGGCTTTAAATCTTTAGGATAACCACTATAAGCTCCAAATAATTCATTAACAGAAGGCGCACGAAAACCACTGGTAATATTTGCAAAAACTTTTACTGTATTATTTATTAAATAAGATGGATTAAAACTATACGTAAAATTATTTCCATATTGATTATGGTGATTAAAGCGACCACCTAATTCAATATTTAAACCATTGGTTGTATGTAATAAGAAGGATAGATATGAACTGATTATGCTGTTAACCGAATCAATATCTTTTACTTTATAAGTTTGATAATTTAAGCCGGCAATCATCTGTACATTTTGGTTGAAAGTTTGATTAACGAAAACTTCCGAATGATTAAAATTTCCACTTGATTGGAACGAGTAAGCACTTTGATAATCTCTTTTAGTAAAATCGTAACCATAATTAAAATGCACACTTCCACTTGCATAATTATAATATCCATCCAACCCGGTATTTATAAGTGAAGCAGCATAATGATCAAGCGCATCAGTAAATGCATCATCATCATAACCACCTTTAAAATGAGTATAACGCAAATAAGGCGAGAGCTTAAATTTATCTGTTAGATTAATACCAACAATTGCCTGCACAGCATGTTGTGTAAATCCATCTTTATCAAAATTAGCTTTGCCGGTTGTGTCCTTCGCTTCTGTTATTCCATCAGAATTACTGTATGTATAATTTAAATTGTACTCGAGCAATTTTGTTTTCTGCGTGATATTTGCATTGCCTTTAAAAGTATTATAACTTCCATAAGTAAGCAATCCATTTAATTGCGGTTGTTTATTTGTTGATTTTTTAGAAATAATATTAATAACACCTGCAACAGCATTTGAACCATATAGTGTACTTTGACTTCCCTGCAAAATTTCAATGCGTTCTATATTATCAAGTGAAAGTAAACGTAAATCAAAACTGCCGCCAACGCCTGCAGGTTCATTCAGCGGAATGCCGTCCAGTAAAATCAATGTGTACTTATCTGTGGCGCCAAGCAAAAACACCGATTTATCTTTTCCGGGATTACTGGTTGCACCATTAACAGTAACACCAACCTGCTCATTTAAAATTTGAGATAGATATTTTCCGCCGCTGTGTTCAATTTGTTCTTTGGTAATTATCTTAATAACCTTACCTGTTTCGCTTAATCTTTTGGGAGATTTTGTTGCGGTTACAACAACTTCATCAAGCGTGTTAATGGTTGAATCTGTTTGCGCATTTGCAAATTGTATAAGCGCTAATACAATTAGTGTAAATGAAAATTTTTTCATGCTCATTCTTCTTTTGAGTTTTTTAAAATAATTTGAAGAATGAGCTTTCGTGTAAAGCAGTAAATAGAAATGAAAATGTCTTCTGCAGTAAGACGATTATCACTCTGCTTTTCACCCGAAAGCCCAGTATAATTTTTTTTGATTGGCAGGTCTTCTGGCTTGTTTCCTGCTAAACACCTTCCCGCTTTTTGCAGTGGTATAAAGTCTTAACAGTTATAAAACTTACAGCTACGGGGATAGCTCCTGATTTTAACAGGATTCCCTTTTAATTCGTTGGATGATTTGCATCATCTTTCAAAACCAAATCAGCGGCAAATGTAAAAGAAGCTTTCTGTAATTAAAATTGTTTTATGCAGCAGTGTTTATAAGTTATCTCATTCTATTAAAACTATAGCAGCAAAGTATTTAGTTGCTTAAGCATGTTTTGCTACATTTACTTTTATGAAGGAAAAGCAAAAGCTTTCACTGTTTGATATTACAATGATTGTTATTGGGCTGGTAATTGGTATGGGCATTTTTAGAACAGCTAAAGATGCTGCAGCATCATCTTCATCGCCGGCATTTTATTTTTCTGTTTGGATATTAGGCGGATTGATTGCTTTATGCGGTGCATTAACATATGCAGAAATTGGTTCGCGTTATCCTATAACCGGTGGTTATTATAAAATCTTTGCAGTTTGTTATCATCCATCTTTAGCGTTTGGAATTAATTGCATTATTCTTATTTCAAATGCTGCTTCGCTTGCCGGTGTTGCGCTTATTGGAAGCGAATATATTGCACCACTTATCTTTCAAAATCCATCTTCATTTTCAGAATCATTAATTGCCATAAGTGCTATTGTTTTATTTTATGGTGTTAACCTGCTGGGTTTGCGTATGAGTTCAAAAACACAAAACGTTTTAATGATCATTAAAATGAGTATGATCCTCGTTTTAATTGCGGCTTTATTTTTTCCGCATTTATATAATACAACGCCTGAAGTAATTAATACGGCAACAAAATTCTCATCTGCCAATAATATTTTATTGTTTGGCGTTGCCCTAAAAGCAGCCTCGTTTACGTATGGCGGTTACCAGCAAACAATAAATTTTGGAGAAGAAGTACAAAACCCAAAAAAAGTTTTACCGCGCGGAATTGTAATCGGCATTTTTATAATTATTGCTTTATATCTCAGCGTTAATTATTCTTACTATAAAATTATTGGTTTTAATGAACTAAAGACCACTAAAGGTATTGCTGCAATTGTGGCTGAAAAAATGTTTGGTGAAAGTGGCAAGTATGGTTTTTCCATATTGTTATTTCTTGCTGTACTGGCATATGTAAATGTTTTATTGCTAAGTAATCCGCGTGTAATGTATGCAATGAGTTTGGATGGAATTTTACCTGCGGCTTTTAAAAAGAAAGATGAAAAAAAAGATGTGCTTACAATAAGTCTTACAGTATTTGCAGCTATCTGTGTAATTGTTTTATTTTTTGCAGACAGATTTGATCAGATATTAAGCTTTTCTATTTTTCTCGATTCAATTGGTATGGCAACATCTGCGGCGGCTATTTTTATTTTGCGTAAGCGTACAAAGCACCTTGATAATACCGGTATTTATAAAATGAAATTATATCCGGTATTGCCGGTAATATTTATTCTTGCTTATATATTTGTAGGAACCGTAATCGCTATTACAAATCCTGAGTATGCTGTTACCGGGTTGAGTGTTTTAGCTGTATTTATAATTCTTTATTTCATTTTTCATAAAAAACCAGAAAATAACTACCCGATATAGATTTAGTTTTCCGTTTATATAAAATTTAAGGTTATTCCCAAAAGCTTTCAATTATTTTTGCTGTGTTGCGAATACAAACTGGCTTAAATATTAAACCGGTTCATTAAACATGAGAAAAAAAATGGTAAAATATTTTTCGCTTTTATTGCTTTGTTTTTGCTTTAATAATATATATGCGCAAAACACATGGGATCTTAAACGTAGTGTTGATTACGCAATGGCAAATAACATTACAGTTCAGCAGGCAGATGTGCAGGCAAGGTTGGCTGCACTGCAAACCAAACTTTCGAGAGCAGCACTTATTCCTACAATAAATTTTAATACACAGGCTGGTTACCAGTTTGGCAGAAACATAGATCCTACAACAAACCAGTTTACCAACAGCAAAGTTTTTTTTCAAAGTTATGGTGTGCAGTCAGGCATTACATTGTTCAATTTTTTTAATATAAAGAACAGTATCATCTCTTCTGAAAAAAGTGAAGAAGCATACAAACTTGGCGTTGGTAAAGCAAGAAATGATATTGCATTAAATGTGGCAGCCGCTTATCTTCAAACATTATTATCGCTAGAGCAGGCAAATATTGCAAAAGTACAAATAGACCAAACTGCAGCGCAGCTTGATAATACAAAAAAGCTGGTTGCTGCGGGTAGTATGCCTGAATTAAATTCAGCACAATTAGAAGCACAGCTTGCAACAGACAGCAGTAATTATATTACAAATGCCGGAGCTGCAGATCAAAACAGAATTCAATTAATTGCTTTACTAAATTTGGATGAAGCCACGCCATTTAATGTATCAACACCCGACGTAGATAAAATTCCTATTCCTGCAATTTCTGAACTTGACCCGGCTTATGTTTACCAGCTGGCACTTGCAAGCCAACCGGAACAACAGTCAGACAGTATGTTTGTTATAGCTAACCAGTATGCAGTAAAAAGCGCAAGAGGTGCCATGTATCCATCACTATCTGCTTTCGGGCAACTGGGCAGCAATTACGGCAGCACGTTTCAGGAAGTTACAAGTTTTACACCCAATGCAGATACGCTGTTTACAAGTGGCGGAGATTATATAATTGTTCCGGGCAATAATGCTACTACTAAACGGCCAAACTATTTAAGGCAAATTGGCAACATTAATTTTAGCCAGGCAGTTGGTTTGCAATTAAATATTCCTATTTTAAATGGAAGGCAATTGAAAACAAATTACCAAAGAGCTAAATTAAATTTAGAAAATTCGCAATTGCAATCAAGAGCAGATAATCTTACGCTTCAGCAAAATATTTATACTGCATACAGTAATGCTGTTTCTTCATTAGCAAAATATAGTGCCAGCACCAAAGCAGTAGAAACGCAGCAATATGCTTATGATCTTGGTACAAAAAGATATGATATAGGGCTGATGTCAACAATAGATTATATCACTCTGCAAACAAACTTATTTACTGCAAAAATTAACCAGGCTTCGGCTAAATACGATTATATTTTTAAAATGAAAGTGCTGGAATTTTATAAAGGTCAGGGCGTTCAATTTTAAATTTTATTTTGATACAAACTCTTTAATATTATGAGTAAAAAATTAAAATGGATCATCGGCATACTTGTATTGTTAATTGTACTGCTTATTATATTAAGCAAAGCAGGCGTGCTTAGTAAAGATGAAGGCACAAAAGTTACAGCTGAAAAAGCAACTATTAGAAGTATAACAGAAACAGTAACTGCAAGTGGAAAGGTTTTTCCTGAAGTAGAAGTAAAAGTTAGTCCTGATATATCGGGAGAAATTGTAGAGCTGAATGTTGAAGAAGGTGATAGTGTGCATAAAGGTCAGGTGCTGGCAAAAATATATGCTGATATTTATGCTTCGCAACGTGATCAGGCAGCTTCAGTTGTTGCACAATCGCAGGCGCAGGTATCAAATTCCAAAGCACAGTTGGGCGCATTAAAAGCAACATTAGATCAAACTGAAGCAGCGTATAACAGGCAAAAAACTTTACTTAGTCAAAAAGTAATTTCACAATCAGAATTTGAAACTGCGCAACAAGCTTATGAATCTGCAAAAGCAAATTATTTAGCAGCGCAAAGCGGAATAAAAGCTAATGAGGCAAGCGTACAAAATGCCATGGCAGGTTTATCAACTGCAAGTAAGGATGTTGGCCGCGCAACTATTACAGCGCCAATGGATGGTGTGGTAAGTTTATTAAGTGTAAAAAAAGGTGAACGTGTTGCAGGTAATAGTTTTAATATAGGTACTGAAATGATGCGCATTGCAGATTTAAGCAGCATGGAAGTGCAGGTTGATGTTGGGGAAAATGATATACCTAAAGTACAACTTGGCGATTCTGCAAATATTGAAATTGATGCATTTAATAACAGGAAATTTAAAGGCGTGGTTTACAAAATTGCTAACCCGGAATCATTGCTTTCATCAGCTTCAAGTTCATCGTCTTCTACTGCCGTTACTAATTATGAAGTACATATTCGTTTGCTTCCATCCAGTTATAATGATTTGATTGTAAAAAACCAGCCTTTCCCTTTCAGACCGAATATGACAGCGAGTGCAGATATTCAAACACAAACGCATACCAGTGTGCTTTCTGTTCCTTTAAACGCAGTAACTACAAGAAGTATGGATGATGTGAAAAAAGCAGACAGCGCAAAAGCAAAATCATTTGCATCAGCCAACACAAACTCAGACGACAGTGATTTGGTAGAAGTAGTTTTTGCCGTACAGCCTGATGGAAAAGTAAAACTTGAACCTGTAAAAACTTCAATACAGGATATTAATAATATTGAAATTACCAGCGGTATAAAAACCGGTGAACAGATTATAACCGGTCCATATGATTTAGTAAGTAAAACTTTAAAAAACGGTGATAAAGTAAAAGTTGTAAGCAAAGATGAACTCTTGCAAAATTTTCAAAAGAAATAATATTTCTTGCTAAGATGCTTTGCGTTTAACGTTAGATAAACTTGCTTTAAGTTCTTCCATTAAATCTTTTGAACGGGAATGTGCAACATGCAATTTAGGCGCAGTATATTTTTTACCTTTTGCTTTAGCTTTAATAAACTTCATTAAAGTTTCGCTGTAAGTGTCTTTATATTTTGAAATATCAAACTTGCCGGTTAGCTGATCAATAAGCTTTGCTGCCATTTGCATTTCTGCGCTGCTGATTTTTGCTGCAGAAACTTTAATATCTTCCGTACTTCTTATTTCCTGTGCATAACGAATTTTATGAAGTACTAAAATTTTATCAAAAGTTGCAATTAAGCAAAGGTTTTCTTTATTGCGTAAAACAAAAGTTCCAAGCGCAGCTTTTTTAGCTTTGGCTAAAGAGTCACGCAATAATACATATGCTTTACCACCGTTTTTTTCCGGCTCTATATAATAAGAAGTTTCAAAATGTATTGGTGGCACTTCTTCAGTTTCAACAAACTCTGCTATGTCAATTGTTTTTGTTTGTTCGGGGCTGGCTTTTTTAAAATCTTCATCTCCAAGTATTACATAATCGCTGTCAACTTTATATCCTTTTACAATATTTTCCCAGGCAACTTCTTTTCCTGTTTTTTCATTTACTCTTTTAAAATGAATGTTTGAATGATCTTTTTTATCAAGCATATCTAAACTAAGTGAACTTGATTCTGTAGCGCTGTATAATTTTATTGGAATATTTACTAATCCAAAACTTATTGAGCCTGTCCAAAGCGATCGCATAAAATATATTTGTTTCAGTTAAAGAAAATATTGTGCCGTATAAACATAGTTTATGTAGAAGCACTTCTACTAATTATTTAAGCGAGATTAATTAAAGAAGATTCCAATTCATTAAATAATCTTAATTGAGCAAGACTTGAAAGAAACACCTGCAATTGGTTATTAATTAAATTTTTTAATGAACTGCTGAGATGTTTATCTTTTAATAATTGTTTATAAGATTTTATATAACTGTCTTCAAGATAATTGCAAATTACATTCATGTTTTTTGCTGATAAAGAACTTCGGCCTGCTCTTTATATTCTTCTGTTGGAATATTTAATTCTAAGCAGTTAAAAGAATTGATCTGCGCATTTATTTCATTTTCAAATTGCAGTGATTCAGAAGCAAATAAATGCATGCACTTAAGAAAGATTTATCAAAACTTGAGCAGCAACGTTTTCTAAAGTTCGGCGTGCGCTGCTCATTTTATTTAAAATATTTTGCAACTTGATGCAGGCGTATGTATAAGCTGCAACCTGGCGGGGAGATAATTTTACAAATAACATTGCAATCGTTTTTGTTTAATATATACCGCAAATTGTATGCCTTTAGCCGTGGTATGATTTTAGTTATTTTGGTGTAACTAAAACATATTGATCCGTTTATGCCAATTACCATTTTCCAGTTTTTTCATTGGTACTATCCAAAAGAAAAAAAGTTATGGAACGAAGTTTCTGAACAGGCTGAACATTTAGAATTTCTCGGTATTTCGCATGTGTGGCTTCCGCCGGCATACAAAGCATCGGCTGGTGATAATGGTGTTGGTTATGATGTGTATGATCTTTTTGATTTGGGTGAATTTAATCAGAAAGGTGTAACCTCAACCAAGTACGGTAATAAAGAGGAATACATTAACGCAATAAAAGTATTGCATGATCATAAACTCAATGTAATGGCTGATATTGTACTGAATCATAAGAATGGTGCAGATGAATCAGAGAAAGCAACAGTGATACAGGTTGATGTAAATGACCGTAATAAAGTGATTTCAGAACCTGTAGAAAAAGAAATTTCAACCAAATATTATTTTCCCGGACGCAATAAAAAATATTCTGATTTTGTATGGGATTGGAAGACGTTTACAGGTGTAGATACCTGCGCTGATGCAAATGATAAATGCATTTTTAAAATAGTAAATGGTTATGGCGATTTATGGGATGATGTGATTGGTGATGAATTTGGCAATTTTGATTATTTGCTTGGTGCAGACATAGAATTCCGCAATCCGGCTGTAACTGCAGAACTGAAATATTGGGGAAAATGGTATATTGAAACTGCAGGTGTTGACAGCTTTCGGCTAGATGCAGTTAAACATATCTCTGTAAAATTTTACAAAGAATGGCTCGACTATCTTAATCAAACTTTTAATAAAAAATTTTTTACCGTTGCTGAATATTGGAGCAATGATGTAAAATATTTGCACGAATATCTTGATGCAATGGAAAATCGGGTACAATTATTTGATGTGCCTTTGCATCACAATCTTTATGAAGCTTCAAAAAAAGGGAAAGAATACAGTTTGCCCGATATTTTTAATGGCACATTAGTTCAATCTCATCCGCAGTCTGCAATAACGTTTGTAGATAATCATGATACGCAACCAACACAGTCTTTAGAATCTTTTGTTGATTACTGGTTTAAACCTCATGCAAACGCATTAATTCTTTTACGCCAGCAAGGTATTCCCTGTATATTTTATGCAAGCTATTATGGCGCTTCGTACACCGTAAATAATATCACGATTGATATTGCACCTGTACCACATTTTTATAAAATGCTTAAAATAAGACAACAGTTTTTAGATGGTGAACAATATGATTATTTTGATCATCCAAATGTAATTGGCTGGTGCATTAAAGGAACAAAAGAAAATAAAGATTCAGGATTTGCAATAGTGCTTTCAAATAGTGAAGATGGATTTAAAGAAATGAATCTCGGTAATCATAACGGCAATCAAAAATTTATTGATATAACAGATAGTTTTAAAGATGTGGTTGTTACAAACGACGAAGGCACAGCTATATTTTCAGTTAAAGCTGGCAGCATTAGTATATGGATTAAAGAAACTGCCTTAGATAAAATAAAATAATTTTTGTATGAATTGGGGCATTATAGGACCAGGAAATATAGCGCATGATTTTGTTGATGATTTAAAATATGTTACAAGTAAACAATGCAATGTTGGACCTGTATTAGGAAAGCAACCGCAGCATACAGATGAATTTGTAAAGAAATATAATGGCGCTGCAGCGGTATATAGTATTGATGATTTTATAAATGCAAAACCCAATGCTGCTTATATTGCTACACCGCATCCAATGCATTATCAAAACGCGCGTATTTGTCTTGAAAATAAAATACCTGTGTTGTGCGAAAAGCCGCTTGCTATAAATACAAAACAGGTAACGGAACTTACCAACGCATCAAAAAAAAATAATACATTTTTAATGGAAGGCATGTGGACGAGATTTTTACCAAGCTTTCAATTTTTATTCAGCATTATTCAAACTGGAACAATTGGCGAAATATTGCACCTGCATGCAGATATGAGTTTTATTGCAGAGAAAAATAAAGGCAATCGTTTTTTTAATCCGGAGCTTGGCGGCGGCTCTTTGCTTGATGTTGGTGTTTATCCAATTTATTTAAGTTATTTTTTACTTGGTAAGCCGGATGAGATTTTTTCCTGCGGAAAAATAAATGAATCACACATTGATGAAAATTGTGGTGTAATGCTGAAATATAAAAACGGAAATTTTGCTTTACTCGAATCTTCTATCATAACACAAACAGAAGGCAGCGCATGGATTTATGGCAGTGAAGGAACTATCCGTATTAAAAAACCATGGACAGAACATCCCGAAAAAATAGAAGTAATTATTAATAATGAATCATCATTCAAACATATTCCTTCGTGGCAGGGCAGAGGTTTTCAATATGAAGTTGAAGAAGTAATAAAATGTATAAATAATAAACGCATAGAAAGTGAAATTTTGCCGCATCAGTCAAGCCTTGATGTTATAAATATTATGGATACAGTGCGTAATCAACTCGGCATTATTTATCCTGAAAATAAATTAGTTAGTTTTGTATATCCGTGAAAGACAAAGTCAATAATCAAATTTTCTTTCATTGTTGAGTCATACATCAACACCAAT
>CAXSDU010000042.1:20376-24298 GCA_964236165.1 uncultured Parafilimonas sp.
TTTTATTCTATAAGTAATTCTTGCATCAATAAAATCTGCGATTTGGTTATGCGCTAAAAGTGTTATACCTGCAAATAAGTGATCATTAATTTTATAAATTAATCCCCAGCGATGATAAATTGTATGAAACAGGTTTGCATATTTTGAATTGTATGTTTTGGTTTGTTTAAAAACATATACACCTAATTGTTGTGTAAACGTAAAACGATTAAGTAAAAATTGGTGACCAATTAAAACACCGGCAAATGTTGCTGATGAATTATCTTTTACATATACATCTTTAATGCTTCTTAGTCCATCATCATAATAAATTTCTGCAGCCACAGTTAATGCATCTATATTACCAACCTGTTTTACTGCCTGCGCAGATGTGCCTATTACAAATTTCCTGTGCGCAGTTGAATCAGCATTATATCCATCTTTAGGAGAATAAAAAGCAGATACATCTATATGTATTGGCTGATGCTTCCATGATGAATCTTTTTCTTTTATATAAACCGGTAACCGCGATGAATATTTAAAATATTTAAGCCCCAGTGATGCATTTATATAATTAACGCCTGCATTTGGAAGTTTAAAACCGCCATTTGAATCATGAAAGAAATTTCCCATTACATAAACACCAACATGTTTGCTTAAAGGATAAGAAAGCCCTAACCCTACCTGTAGAAAATTATTTATATGACCACTATAGCTTTGATTATCGGGATTTTTTATATCATCGTGCGGATTGGTTAGATACGATAGCCCGCCCGCAAACCGCACATTCATTCTTAAACGATTGCCTAGCTTGTAATCAGGCTCAAGAAAATAACTTACTGAATAAGATTTACCCAGCAACCTGCTGTTAAAATCAACAAACGTAAAACTCAAACCTAAATTCGGATAACATTTAAATTTTGCCAGCGTGGCGGAGTCTGTTTTTAAATGTGAATATTCAAATTCAAAACCATCAGGCTTTATACCTTTTGTATTTTGAACATGTATATTATGCGCAAAAATAAACCCTGAATGATAGCGCGCTGCTATTATAAGCTGACGTAAGCTGTCTGGAATTTCTTTTTTTTGTGCAGATACATTAGCACAAGCAACTATGAAAAAAATAAATAACAACTTTTTCAATAACAGATAAGTTTTTTAAAAATAAAAATTCATCTCATAGTTTCTGCATCAATTCTAAAAATAAATTCATGCCTTTCATTTTTTCTTCATCCAGTTTATAAGAAATATTTTTTGTATAATACATATGCAAATCGTAAAAATCAAAATTGTTTTCTTTTATAACAATGTCAATATTTTTTATTCCTTCTGCGTTTTTTTTATTGAACAAAGTAATAAAATCTTCAGGTAATTTTTTATTAGATATCCATGCTGCAAAAACAAAAGGCAAACCTGTCATAACTTTCCATTCACCACCAAGATCATAAATATATTTCGATGTTTTACGTTGTTGTAACGCTCTGTCACCAATTAAAACTGCAGCAGTATTTTCTTTAATCTCTTTTGTAAAATCGCCTTTCGCATCTTCAAAAAATACATCTTTTTTCCAGTAATCTTTAAAAAGCACTTTACATAAAGTAACGGAAGTTTTACTTTGATAATCAAGTAAAATTTTTTCAATTTTATTTATCGGCACTTCACTAAACAAACATACAGAAGCTACATTGCCATCTGCGCCAATACAAGAATCGGAAACAAAATAATATTCATTCATTTGCGGAATAACTGCTACGGGAACTAAGCCAACATCAATTTCATTATCTAATAATTGTTTTGCGATTTTTGATGGGTAGTCTTTTATCAATTCAATTTGCTGCATTAATTCCTGCGAATGCTCTATGCCGTATAATAAAGGTTTTGTATTAAGATAGCTTACAGCACCAACTTTAATCTTCTTCAATTGTTTAAATTAATTTTGCGTGCAAAGAAAAGAAATAGTTTATAGTTAATGGCGTATAGTTCATAGGAATAGGTAATGGTTAACGGTAAATGAAAACCATGAACAATGAACCAAAAATTATGAACGATAAACCAAGAATATGGAACTAAACAACCTTACGGCAATTTCTCCTGTTGACGGGCGCTACCGCAAACAGGTTGCGCACCTTGATGAATATTTTTCTGAATATGCTTTAATGAAATATCGCGTGCTGGTTGAAGTAGAATATTTTATTTTTTTGGCAGATAAAAATTTTTTTAAACTTTCAGCAAAAACAAAACAAAAATTAAATGAGCTTAAGAACAATTTTAGTTTGAGTGATGCAAAACAAATAAAACAAATTGAAGCAATCACTAATCACGATGTAAAGGCAGTTGAATATTTTTTAAAACAGGAATTGGAGAAAGCAAATGTTACTGCAGAAAAAGAATGGATTCATTTTGGTCTTACTTCACAGGATATAAATAATACTGCTATTCCGCTAAGCTGGAAAAATTGTTTAAAAAATGAATACGTGCCGGCAATCATCAATCTACAAAAAAAATTAAAAGTATTTGCTGCTGATTGGAAAGATGTTGCTATGCTCGCACACACACACGGCCAGCCTGCAACACCAACAAAACTGGGCAAAGAAATAATGGTTTTTGTTGAACGTATAGAAAACCAGGTGAAATTATTTTCGCATATTCCATATGTTGCAAAATTTGGTGGCGCAACAGGAAATTTTAATGCACACACCGTTGCTTTTCCAAATAAAGATTGGACAAAACTTGGTAATACTTTTATTGAAAGTTTAGGCTTGCAGCGCTTACAATACACAACGCAAATTGAACATTACGATTATCTCGCTGCACACTTTGATGCTATAAAACGCATCAATAATATTTTGATTGATTTATGCCGCGATATGTGGATGTATATAAGCATGGATTATTTCAAGCAAAAAATAAATAAAAATGAAGTAGGTTCATCTGCCATGCCGCATAAGGTAAACCCAATTGATTTTGAAAATGCAGAAGGTAATTTCGGTGTTGCCAATGCGTTGCTGGAACATTTTTCAGCTAAACTTCCAATCAGCCGTTTGCAGAGAGATTTAACTGATTCAACTGTTTTAAGAAATCTTGGTGTTCCTATGGCGCACACATTTATTTCACTTCATTCAGTTGAAAAGGGTTTAAATAAACTTATTTTAAATGAAAAGAAAATAAATGAAGATTTGGAAAATAACTGGGCAGTAGTTGCAGAAGCAATTCAAACAATTTTGCGGCGCGAAAATTATCCAAATCCTTACGAAGCATTAAAAGGCTTAACCCGCGGTAATGCAGCAATTGATAAAAAATCGATTCATAAATTTATTGATGCACTTGATGTAAACGCTTCTATTAAAAAAGAATTAAAAGCCATCACTCCGCAGAATTATACAGGCGTCTAAATAATTACATACTGCTCATTTGAATTTTATCATTGAATTAATGGTTTTAATTTTTATTTTCATCTTAAAGCTTCACATGACAGTTATACACTTTAAAATTTACAGACACATTTTCATTATTTATACTTTTCTTTTTCTTGCATGCAACTTATCTGCACAAAAATTTTATACACAAACAGAAGCTTCACAACATTGGGTTGATAGTGTGTTTGCATCGCTTACGCCGCAACAAAGAATTGCGCAATTAATGGTGGTGCGCGAAAGCGAAATAAAATCAGGCAATGTTATTTTTTATAATGATAAAGTTGAACAGCTCATTCGCAATTATAATATTGGTTCTATTTGTTTGTTTCAGGGTGGTCCTGTTAAGCAAGCAAACTTCATAAATTATTTTCAGCAAATTGCGCAAACGCCGTTAATGGTTTGTATTGATGGTGAAACGGGTTTGGGAATGCGCATGCTGGATAGTGTTGCAAAATTTCCTGATCAGCTTACGCTTGGTGCTGTGCAGGATGCAGCCATTCTGTATGAAGTTGGAAAAGCAATCGGCG
>CAXSDU010000042.1:24308-29520 GCA_964236165.1 uncultured Parafilimonas sp.
AGATTATGCACCAGTGGTTGACATCAATAATAATCCAAACAATCCTGTTATTGGTTATCGTTCGTTTGGTGAAGACAAATACAAAGTGGCTTTGTTTGGAACGCAGATAATGCGCGGCATACAGGAAAATAATATAATGGCTTGCGCAAAACATTTTCCTGGTCATGGTGATGTGGCGGTTGATTCACATTTGGATTTGCCCGTCATTTCAAAATCTTATGCAGCACTTGATACGTTGGAACTGTATCCGTTTAAAGATTTATTTAATGAAGGTATTGGCAGCGTTATGATCGCGCATTTAAGCATTCCGGCAATTGACAGCACACCGCATCTTCCAACATCATTATCAAAAAAAAACGTAACTGATCTGTTACGCAATAATTTAGGATTTAAAGGAATTTCTTTTACAGATGCTTTGGAAATGCAAGGCGTTGCAAAATATTTTCCGCAGGGTGATGCAGCCGTGCAATCTTTAGTTGCGGGCAATGATATGCTGTGTTTGCCCGGTGATGTTCCGCAGGCAATTAGTAAAATTCAAGCCGCTATTGTAAATGGAATTTTAGATTCAACCGATATAAATAATCGCGTAAAAAAAGTATTGCTTGCAAAATATAATTTGGGTTTAAATAATGTAAAGGTGTCTAATACAAACAATTTATTTGAAGATTTAAACAAAGACGTAAATACATTAAGAAGAAAAGTTGCAGAGCATGCGCTTACATTGTTGCGCTTAAAAGATTCAGCTTTATTTCCATTGCCTTACGAGAAAAAAATTGCTTATGTAGCTGTTGGTGCTGCAGATACAACGGCACTTGGTATGTTTCTAAAAATTGAAAAAAATGCCGACATATTTTTAATGGATTACAGCGATGATTCATTAATTGCAGATTCAATATTTAAACAAGTTGACAGCAATTACGACGAAGTTGTTATCGGTGTTCATCAGTTTAGTAAATATCCTGCAAGAAATTTTGGTTTATCATTAAGTGCGATAAATCTTATTAAAAATTTGCAGTCATCAACAAATGCAATAACAATGGTTTTTGGAAATCCGTATGTGCTTAAAAATTTTTGTGATGCAGATAATTTAGTTGAATGTTATGAAGATGATCCAATATTTCAGCAAACGGCATTCGACTGGCTGAACGGAGAATTTGTTGCACAGGGAAAATTACCTGTTACCGTTTGCGATGCATTTCATTACGGCGATGGTATTACAGATCTGGGTTTGGAAAAATTAGTAACAGCTAATCCTTCAGCAGTTGGTTTAGATAGTTCAATGCTTTATAACACGATTGATAGTCTCGCCGCAGATGCTATTGCGCAACATGCAACGCCGGGCTGCGTGGTGTTAGTAGCAAAAGATAATAAGATTGTAATGAATAAAGCGTACGGTTATTTAACGTACAATAAAGTGCAGCCGGTAAATACAAATACACTATATGATCTGGCATCCGTTACAAAAATTTCAGCAACAACATTAGCTGTAATGAAATTGTATGAAAACGGAAAACTTGATTTGCATAAAACGCTTGGCGATTATTTGCCCTGGGTGCGCGGCACCAATAAAAGCAATTTGGTAATTGAAGATGTTTTGTTACACCAGGCAGGTTTGATCGCATTCATTCCTTTTTATAAAGAAACATTAGATGCGCAGGGAAATCCTGATTCAAATATTTTTCATCTATTTCCTGATTCAATATATTCTGTGCATGTTGCTGCGAATATGTATATGCGCAATAATTATGTTGATACAATGTTTTCGCGCATTTTGCAAAGCAAACTATCTCCTAAAAAAGAATATATATATAGTGATAACGATTACATTTTTTTAGGAAGGATTGTACAGCAAATTACAGGAATGCCATTGGATGAATATGTAGCCGCCGCTTTTTATAAACCTATGCATTTATATAATACTACTTTCAAACCCAATGAACATATCCCGATTAATAACATTGCGCCAACAGAAGATGAACAACAATTTCGCGAACAATTATTAAGAGGTTATGTGCACGATCCGGGTTCTGCAATGTTTGGCGGCGTGGCTGGTCATGCAGGATTGTTTAGTAATGTACATGATCTTTCTATTTTATATTCTATGTTGCTGAATGGTGGCGAATGGGATGGCGTTCATTATTTAAAAAAAGAAACGATAGATTATTTTACAGCTTATCACAGTGATATAAGCCGCCGCGCTTTTGGATTTGATAAGCCCGAAAAAGATAATGCTACACGTAAAGATCCTTATCCATGTATCAGCGCATCACCACAGGCTTTCGGGCATTCTGGTTTTACGGGCATTTGGGTTTGGGTTGATCCAAAATATAATTTGCTGTTTATCTTTTTATCCAATCATGTAAATCCTGAAGGCGGCGCTAACACAAAACTTATAACACTAAACGTGCGTGGAAAGATATTGGAAGCCGTTTATCAATCCATGAATAAATAGCATCATTATTAAATATCTTCGTTCATCATTCAATTATATGAGACATAAATTTTCATTGTTCGCTGTGGTAATAATGTTTGCCATTGCATCGTGTAAACAAAACGTTCCGCAACTTGCTGTATATATTCCAAAAGATGCTGCTTCTGTTATTATAATAGATGCAAAAGCTATTACAGATAAAATAAGTTCATCTGGTATTACGCTTGATTCGCTGGCAAACATGATGAATAAAAATGAAACCGGTTTGCATTGGAGCGATATTGAAAACTCGGGCATTGATCTTACTAAATCATTTTTTGTTTTTAGCAAACAGAATAGCTCAATGCAAACAGGTAAAATGCAAAGTTTTGGTTTAGTAGCTGCAGTATCAGACAAAAATAAACTGGAAGCATTTCTTAAAAAACAGGTTGAAGGTGCGCAAACAAAATCAGATAGTAAATATCAATACATTGATTTGGGTAACGGTTCAGTTGCCGGCTGGACTGATAAAGTGATGATTATTTCAGGCGTTACAACAGGCAGTGAAAATAATGCGGATGAAGCACAATCACACTTGCAATTAACAACATTGTTTACACAAACGGAATCGAATTCTCTTGCTTCTATCTCTGAGTTTAAAGATGCAATTAATAAGCCCGGCGATATTCATTTCTGGTCAAATGCGTCTGGCAGTTTAAGTTCAGTTCCTATGCTTGGAATGACGAAGATTGGAGAATTGTTTAAAGATACTTATACAGATGGTACAATTGATTTTGAAAACGGAAAAACACTTGCAACTGCTGAAACACATTTCAATAAAACGTTTTCAGATATGCTGGATAAATATCCGTCAAAAGAAATTGATAAAAGCATGATAAGCCGTTACCCAAAGCAGGTAAATGGTTTTGGAATCGTTGCTTTTAATCCAAAAGTGTTAGTTGACATTTTACGTTATTTAGGTTTTGACGTGATGGCAAATGGTTATGCATCAAACCTCGGCTTTACCACTGATGATATTGTAAATGCTTTTAGCGGAAACATTGCAATTGTTTTTTCTGATTTTAAAATGGGAAGTGCTGTACCACAAATGCCGGGCATGCAAACAAAAAAACCAGGCGGAGAATTTTTAGTAAATATGGCTGTTGGAGATAAGATTGCTTTTAATAAAGTGATGACGGGTTTAATTAATAAAAATATTTTGTCCAAGAACGGAGATCAGTATCAGTTAGGTGCTTTCGGCGGACATGGTTTTGTAATTGAAGCCACCAGCGATAATCTTTTTATTGCTTCTGATGATGCACTTGTAAAAGCTTATGAAGCAGGTAATAATAAATCAGTATTGACAAACAATATAGAAAAAGAAATTAATAATAAATCAATGGCAATATATATTGATGTTGCAGGAATATTGCAAAAAACGAATGCCTCGGATACTGCTAATATGAAAGTAATGCAATCTGCACAGGCAACATTTAAAAATGTTATTGCTTCAACAGATAAAAGCGATGATAAAAGTGTAACAGGCAACTTTGAATTGAATTTTGTAAACACGGGCGAAAACAGTTTGGCAAGTCTTATAAAATTTCTTTCTGTGGCACATGAAGAAAAAATGAATAAAGGAAATAATTGGAATTCTAAACCACCTTTCTCTGGCTTAAATAATAATGATAGTACAGAAGATAATAATGCACCTGATAAAGACTCTCAATAACAAATAAAAGTTTACTATTAAATAAAACTGGAAACAAGTAACCGGCAACGTGCAACTTCATTTACAGAACATTATTCCTGTTCCTTTAAAAGATAAATTGCTGCAACGCAGTTCAGATGTTTGGAATAAAGCGCTGCAATTTGAGCCCGGTGCTTTTGTAAAAATTAAAGCACCAAGCGGCACAGGTAAAACAACATTTGTTCATATTATTTATAAACTGCGTAATGATTATGAAGGAAATGTTTTATGGGATAATAAAAATTTAATAGCAATAAACGCAGAAGCAATCGCTACTTTAAGACAACAAAACATTAGTATAATTTTCCAGGATCTTCGTTTGTTTTCTAATCTCTCAGCAAAAGAAAATATTGAACTGAAACGTGTATTGCAAAAGCCAATCTATGAAAGCAATAAGATTGATGAAATGGCTGAGCAATTAGGTATTGCGTCAATCTTACATCAAAAAGCATCTATGTGCAGTTATGGCGAACAGCAACGAATTGCCATTATACGCGCATTAATGCAACCTTTTAACTGGTTAATTATGGATGAACCTTTCAGCCATCTTGACAAAAATAATATTAGTAAAGCTGCTGCATTAATTAGCGCTGAATGTAAAACAAGAAATGCAGGTTTTATATTAACTGATCTGGAAGATGATGATCATTTTAATTACACAAAGTTTTTAAACTTATAATCTTTCTTTTTGCAATTTTTAAAAATCATTTTACATTTCTTTTCATCATTATTAAGATTAAGTTTGTTAGTATAATTTATATGAAATTTTATGCAGAAACAAGTTACATCGTGGTTCAGTCCCTCCCTTAATAAAGAAATGCCTATTGCAACTTATGGGGATTTTGGTTTTGCTTTATTGCTTATTCCAACGGCAGCCGCAGATTACCTGGAGTATGAACGCTTTCAAATGATAGATGCTTTGGCGCCGTTTATTAACAGCGGAAAAATTAAAGTTTTTAGTATTGAAAGTATAAATAAAGAAAGCTGGCTGAATAATGAAATGTATCCGCCGCATAAAGCCATCAGGCAAAATGAATTTAATAATTATGTGT
>CAXSDU010000043.1:0-29039 GCA_964236165.1 uncultured Parafilimonas sp.
ATGGCAATTTCCACACTTCTGGGAAATGGCATGGTTTGCTTATAAGGATAATGCAAAAGAAGGTTTTAAATTATTACCTTCTAAAGACGGACCCACAAAATTTACAGCATTTCAAAGTGTATTATATACAATTGTTATGATTCCTGTTGGTGTTTTACCATTTTACTTTGGCATAACAGGAAACATAAGTTTATGGATTTTAATTGTGGCTAATATTTTTCTTCTTATTCAATGTTTACGCTTATATAGTCAATTAGATGTTGCCGCAGCAAGGCGTGTTATGTTTACTTGCTACTTATACTTACCGGTTGTTTTTCTTGCGTTACTGGCTGATAAGATTTGATTAGTGAATACTATATTATATAGCGTGACCCCTTCTTATCTTTACGAATGAATAATTTTGAAATTGTCATTTTTTTAATGACTGTTCTTATTGTTCTTTCAGCGTTTACTGATAAGATCAAATTACCTTATCCAATTGTTTTGGTTTTAATTGGACTGATTATTGGATTCCTGCCCTTTCTTCCTAATCTTAAATTAGATCCTGATATTATTTTCCTCGTATTTCTTCCACCGTTACTATATGATGCGGCTTTTAAAACATCGTGGCTCGATTTCAAAAAAGAGGTACGTGCAATATCAGCATTGGCAATTTCCCTTGTATTTTTTACAACTGTTATTGTTGCGGTTGCGGCTCATTATTTAATTCCGGGATTTAGTTGGCCACTTTCTTTTTTGCTGGGTGCAATTATTTCTCCGCCAGATGCAGTAGCGGCAGGCAGTATTATTAAAGGTCTTGGTTTAAACAAAAAAATAATTACAATAATTGAAGGAGAAAGTTTGCTCAATGATGCATCTGCACTTATTGCATACCGTTATGCTTTAGCCGCAACCTTAAGTGGAAGTTTTATTTTTTGGAAAGCTGGTCTACAATTTCTCCTCGTGGCGGGAGGTGGTATTGCTGTTGGGCTTGCTGTTGGCAATGCACTTGTATTTGCACATAAAAAAATAAAAGATAATGCTGTAGTTGAAACAAGCTTAAGCCTAATCACTCCCTTTTTAGCATATCTATTAGCTGAAGAAATACATGTTTCAGGTATATTGGCTGTTGTTACTGCCGGCATTTTAGTTGGCTGGCATTCACGCGAAATTTTTTCTTTTCAAACAAGATTGCAAACAACAGTTGTTTGGAATACCGGAATATTTTTATTGAATGGTATTGTGTTTATTCTAATTGGTTTACAGTTACCAGAATTTGTTACAGATCTAAAAACATCAACTTTATTTCAAATCATTAGTTATGGTATTTTAATTAGCGTGGTAACAATTATTATTCGCATTATATGGGTATTTGCAGGCGCTTATCATCAAAAAATTTTCAGCAGAAAAAAAATAAACAGTAATAATGATGATTCGGTTGACTGGAAAAATGTGCTGATAGTTGCATGGACGGGAACACGTGGTGTTGTAAGTCTCGCAGCAGCATTGGCTTTGCCCTTAACTTTAGATAATGGCACCGAATTTCCTAAACGCCATTCAATTTTATTATTAACTTTTACTGTAATACTGGTTACATTAGTAATACAAGGTTTAACCTTGCCTGTATTAATAAAGTTGCTAAAACTAAAATCTGAAAAACCTTTAATACAAAAAGAAGAAAATGATTTAAGCCTTATGTTAATAGAAAGCAGCCTTCATTTTCTAAATAATAATTTTCAACATGAAATAAATGAAGATGTTATTGTCCGTATAAAAAAGCAATATGAATTTAATTATAGCATGCTTTCTAAGAAAAAAGGAAATTATGCTGAGCGAAAAGAAAGTGAATCGCAGTTAAATTCTGTAAATCAGTTTCTGCAGGTTCAAACAGAGGTTATAAAATTTCAACGGGAATTACTTATTAAATTTCAAAATGAAGATAGTTTTAGTGAAGACGCGCTTGCCAATGCAGAAAGAGAACTTGATATCGAAGAGTTACGCCTCAACTCAATGATACAAAAAGTTGAAGGTTCTGTAATTAATACACATACACCACCTGACAAAGAATAATAATTTTTAATTAAAATATAAGTGCTAATAATAAATTATCGGCAAAAAAATTGAATATAATATTAAAAGCTATTTTATGAAAAATATATATCTTTTAATACTTACAATAACATTTTTGAGTTGTGCAGGCAATACAGATAAAAATGTTTCAACAGATTCTGCTAATGCAATTGAAGATCATCCTTTACAGGATACTCAGGTTGCGCCATTTCCAAATGGCTATGCAGCGCCTAATGCAAAAATTGACACAAGCAAAAGAATAAAAGATTCGCTTGCTTCAACTAAACATTAATGTTGAAAATATTGTGCAAAAAAATTTTGTTGGTCGGTCTATGCACTTTTATACTTGTGAATTTCCTGAGATATATCTTACCAAATATCTTTTTGCAACCGGCAATAATGTTTCTTCAACAGGAAGATTTACTTCTGCATGAATAACATAAACAGCAGGATTTGGTAAATCCTTTCTGCTTTTAACCAATTCAGATTTTATGCGTTCATATGTATTAGAAATTGTTCTGTACCAGCTATCAATAAACTCTGTTCGTATGCTGCGAAATTTTTCTTCACTCTTTTCGTAAATACTTAACCGGTAATAATAAACTCTTGTAAGTGTAATAGTATTACTAAGAAAAAAATAACCTTCGTTTTGCTCAAGCGGAATAATACCTACCGGAGAAATTTTCATTTTATCTTCAACCATTTCATATAACTCTGTTCCTGTACTAATAGTAGAGCGCATTTGATTTGTTGCATAGTAAATAATTTCTTCTAATTGCTGCATTAACTCATCATCAGCCATCATCTGTTCATATAAAACCTGTAGTTTTTCAATTTGAATTCCTGTAAGTTTTTTTGGAAATTGTTCCTGCAGAAATTTTTTGTTTTCTCTGAATGAAATAAGATTATTGTAATGAAAAATTATGTCTGATAACTGAGGATATAATTTATGCTCATGAAAATATTTATTTATTTCCTGCAGGTATGCAAGCAATGTATATTTCTTTAATTCAAAATCTATATAACCATCCGCAAACCATGTTTCTGATAATGACTTCATAATGCTGAGTTTAAATTCAATTTATAAAAATTAAATTACCCTTTATACTTTAAACGTTTGATACTTTTATATGTTGCGCGTTTAATTCACTTTGAAATCAAATCTGTATTTTCATTGCGCAAACAAAACAATTGCTTATGAGTAACTGGAGGATTAAAGTATCACTTTTCTTAAACTATTTTGTTTTTGCAATTTTATTAAACAGTTCAGGCATTGCCATCTTGCAGGTACAAAACAATTTTGATATTACAAAAAAAGCCGCAGCCTGGGTTGATCCCTGTAAAGATTTAAGTATAGCAATTGTATCGTTTCTCGTTGCATCTTATATAGTAAAGTTTGGCTACAAGCGCGCCATGCTGTTTGCATTAGGTGTTATATCTGTTGTATGTTTTATTATTCCCGGCACGCCGGGATTCTTTGCCATAAAATTATTATTTGTAGCGATAGGTTCTTGTTTTGCATTAATAAAAATGAGTGTGTATAGTACAATTGGTATCGTTACAAAAGATTCAAAAGGACATATAAGCATGATGAATTTTATTGAATCTTTTTTTATGGTTGGCAATCTTTCTTTGTATTTTATATTCAGTTCGTTTGTTGATAATGCAAATCCTCAATCTACAGCCTGGCTTAATGCATATTATTTATTGGGCGCCTTATCGTTAATTGCTTTTCTTTTATTACTCACAGCTTCGCTGGACGAATCTGCTGCTAAAACTAAAGATGGAAAAACTGAATCAGTAAAGTTTGCAGACATGTTTAAATTAATGCGGGAGCCAATTGTAATAACATTTATATTCTCTGCATTTTTTTATGTTTTGATTGAACAAAGCATTCAGAATTTTTTGCCAACATTTAATAATAAAGTGCTTTTATTGCCTGCTGTTCTTAGCATTCAGATGGGAAGCATTTTAGCAGGTTCTACAGCTTTGGGAAGATTTCTTGCAGGAATAGTTTTAAAAAAGCTTAACTGGTTATATGTATTAATTGGAAGTTTATTATTAGCGGCTTTACTTATTATTCTTGCAATGCCACTCGCAAAAACTGAAGTGGGAAAAAATATTACGGGTTGGTTAGATGCACCCATTGCAGCATATATTTTTCCATTAATAGGTTTGCTGCTTGCACCAGTTTATCCGGCAATAAATTCAGTTATCTTAAGTTCGTTACCAAAACCAAAACATGGATTGATGTCTGGTCTCATCATAATTTTTTCAGCCATCGGCGGCACAACAGGTTCATTACTTACAGGCTATATTTTTGATAAATATAATGGGCAGGCTGCATTTTATTTTTCATTGATACCAATAATAATTGTAATTATACTGCTTATATTTTTTAATAAATATCAAAAGATATATGCAATAAAAAATCCAACAGCTTTACCTGTTACCACAGATCCGGTTACTGAAGAATATAAACAGTAAAGCCTTTCCCGTTTTGCGGAAAAGGCTTTGTTTTCAACCCCTCTGCTAAATTATTTTATCCACCGATAGTTACGATCGTAATGCATGTAGTTATACTTATTTTTTGCATCGAAATAACGATCATTTACATTCTGAACTTTACCGGCTTTTCCTTTTTGTAACTGTTGAATCAAATCAATTTTTTTTGCTGCACCAATGCGCAGGCTCATTACTTCTTTTACCTGTTGATTGTAGTTCGCGTTAATGTTTTCAATCTGGCGATTCCTTTCAAACTGTGTAAAAGAATAAGTTTCAACATAACGGTGACCAAAGTTAAAACTGATAAAAGGCGTTTTAAATGAAACTCTTGAAACATACGTCTGCGAAAACGCAGAACTTAAAATGAACAGGGATAATGCTAAAGTAAAAATCTTTTTCATGTTTTTGTTTTTTTATTGTTTAATAATATATATGAGATATGTTTAAATCGCTTGCGTTTATAAAGAGATTGTTAATGCTGATTTAAACAAACGATTGGCTGAATAATTATTCAGCTAATCAACCTATAAACAAAAAAAGTAAACAGATTGAAATCTATAATAACGCTCTTATACTTGCAGTGCCTGTATTAATAATTCGGGTGGCAGCAGATTTTCTGCCTTCATATTGAACACTGATTTCAAGATTATTTACAAGACGTTTGGTAAGATTGATATTCCACAATAAGTTTTTGCCGGGCAATAATCCTTCAAGCATTATATAACTTACAGTTGTGTTGGCAACACCTGTAAAATTTATATTACTAAATTGAAATCCTGCCGTTAAACTAGTGTTTGAAACAGCGTTATATTTTGCATCAATATTAAATGAATTGAATACTGCCTTTTCACCGCCGAAAGCAAAATCATTTTTCTTTTGCTGAAACTGGTAATATGTTTCAATTCTGTATTTTGTTGAAGATGTATAAATAAATTGTGGCGTGGTAGTATAACCATTAATGTTATAGTTCCTGTTGGCAAATGAAGGTGTGGTTAAACTGTTTTGTAAAATTTTTTGTTCAAGCTGAATGGTATAATTTCTGCCAATATTATAGCGTGTTTTTAAATTCCATTGTCTTTGTTGCGTGGCTTCAAAACCGTAGGTGAGTAAAGATTTATTGTAAGTAGAAATATTAGTAAGATCAATTCCCCAAACAGAACTGTAACGGTTAAAAGAAAGTGTGTTGCTGTATGTATGATTTAAATTGATAAGGTTTGTATCGTTTATATTTCCTTTAAATGGTGTATATGCAGGAGCGCCATTCGATTGTTGCTTCTTATATGTTTGTAAAGATGATTGCAATACAAACCGTGTAATAAATTTATTGAAGGAAGATGCATCTAAACTTTTTAAAAACACTTTCGGGTTTAATGTTACAGCATAATTAAACTGAGTATAATTTGCCTTAATGTAATCATCTGTTGGTGTATAAATGCGAATAAATTTTGCCTGGTCAGGAAAGGCGGCCAGTTCAAATTCATTCAACTGCTCAATGCCATCATTATTATAATCAATCCATGCATATTGTCCTGTACCTGCAGGCACTTCAACATAAGAAAAGCTTCTTTTTTGTTCTTGCCCGCTGCCGATTTCATACAAAGCATTACCTGTTAAAAAACCTTTCCATTCATTCACTGCATATTCGGCTCTGCCCAATAAACTATTATCCGGTTGTTGCGCCAACTGTGTATTATAAACGAATAACTGGCGATATGTTGCATTAACCCGAAACTGGTGATGTTTATTCTTATATAATTGCGCCTGGAAATTATAATTGTTGCTCCTGTCTGTTTGCACCAAAGATTTAAAAGATGGCAACTGATCGCTTCTTGTAAAATAATTGAAAGACCAATTATTGGCTTTTTGATCATCTGATTTTATGTATGCAGTAAAAGTTTCAAACGCATAACTCAAAGGTGTTACTGTATCAGCAAGCATGTTGCGTTGTTCATTATGTTCAATATAATATGATGCGCCGATTGTATAATTTTTAAACTCATTAAATGTTTTGTGCACATCAATATTCGGGCGAAGAAAAAAACCTTTATCTGTTGGCGTTGTACTATTTGTTAAACTAAAAGCATCTGTAAGTTCAATTTTATTTAGGGTTTGATGATGTGCAATCTCATTGCGAATACCGGTAAATCCATCACTTCTTATATAACTTGAAAAGCGATAAAGCACATCATTTTCTTTTTCATCTTTTAATTCTACACTAAGTGAAGGCAATTGTTCCGTTGTCGCTTTGGTTAATATCGGCAAACCCCAATCGCGTGTAAATTCAGGCGTGCGCAAACGCTCAACCGGTTGAAAATTTTTATTAACCCATTCATAATCTGCCGTCGTATTTAGCTGCAGCGTTTTGTTTTTTGTTTTAAAGGTTGTGGTTCTTGTTAAATCAATTTTTGATGCATAACCTTTATCATTCTGCTTATCTTTTATAGAAAAAGTATTTGCATCATAATCGCTAAAAGCAAAGGCTCCACTTAATAAAGTTTTGCTATCAATCTGCCAGGTAAATCCTGTATTTACTACCTGTTGTTTTTTGGGTGTAACTAAAAATGATGCTGCTTCAAAATCTCCCTGCGGCACACCATTTAATGGTTGTATCCATTGATAAACATTCCCGTTTGCAGCATTAAACAACGGCAGGTAATTGCCTTTGTTTGCGCCAACTTCAATAAAATTCAAATTATATTTTGCGCTGTCTGCATTAGTTGAATAAACAAAAACAGAATTATGAATTCCGTTATAAACAGTATCAATTTTTTTATATAAAATTCTGCTGGTTGAAAATGTATCTATACTGCTAATGGGATAAAATGCATTCTGAACACTATCTCCAAGATTTGCCAAAAATTGTTTTTGCTGATTATTGAGCGTTTGATCTATCGGTGAATTCTTTGCATCTGTATTGCTATATGCAGAAACATTTACCGTAAACTTTTTTCCAAACTGAAAATCATTATTAATGTACAACATCGAATTTAAATAATTACGATCGGCGTATTCAAATTCAACCTGTATGCGCGAATCTTTTGTAATCATTTGCTTCGGCGTAAAAATTATTTCTGCTGTGTTATAATTAATAATGTAATCCTGATCTTCGCCGCGCTGAACCTGCACACCATTTAAAAAAACCTTTTCTGTTCCGGCAAGTACAATAAAAAATAATTCGTTGTTATTGCCCTGCAACTTATATGGACCCTGGTTGCCTTCCTGCCCATCAAAAACATTACGCGCAAATTTTCCTTTTGCAATAGCCCCTGCCAAAAGCGTGTTGCCTTTTATATTCTTAGTTACACTGTATTTTTGCTGATAAGATAATCCCTGTAAGCGCTTATAAAATTTCAAAAAATAATTGGCATCCTGCCGCAAATCAATGTCACCTAAATCCATTTCCCAATTTTTTTTGCTGAACTGTAATAACACTTTATCAAACTCATTTAATTCCTGCGTTGTACCATCCGGCTGAATAGGAATATTATTATCTGTAATGGCTGCATTTAGTTGAATGCTATCACCGATGTATCCGCTCAACTGTAAATTAAGTTGCGAATTAAAAACCGCATCCTGTGTATTTCCAATACTTAAACTTCGTCCAAAACTTCCGCTGTAGTTGAGTTTGCCAAAATTCAAAAAACTTGCATCAGCTTTATTTTTTGTTAAAGGTGCAATTGCAATAAAATTATTTTTAATACTATCATACCTGTACCGTTGCGCAACTGCATTTAATTTTTGATTGAATACACGATAAGAAATCTGAATGCTATCAACATGTAATTTTTTTTTGAATTGAAGTGTAGCATTTAACCAGTTGAGCGTATAAAAAGAAGTATCATATCCAACAATAAAAAAAGTATTTGGAACTATACTTAGTGAGTCTATTTTAATAAAATTAGCAGCGGCAATTTTTTTAGAACGGAGATTAGAAAGCTGTGCCGAAACAGGCAAAGCAGTTATCAGTAACAATAAAAATAATATTGGTCTTGCCCCACTCAAACAATCAATTTTATATTAAACTATAACACAGTAAAATTATTGTTTGAAATGAAATGCGGCAATATAACTTCACATAAACTTCAATTACAACAATTATGAAAAAAATTTACACTGCTCTCCTGTTTTGCTACGCCGCTAATTTAGTAAATGCGCAATGGACATCAAACACAATTGAAAACACGCTTGTTGCTAACGCCAACGCAAGCGATATTCAAACGGCGAATACAAATGATGGACGAACATGGATTGGATTTTACAGTCAGCGTGGAAATAATTATGATATGCGTGCACAACTACTAAATAAAAATGGTGAAAGAATGTTGGGCGATAGCGGCGTTTTAGTAAGTAATAAAAAATCTGGTTCGGCAACTTTTGTTTTTAATGTTTGTGTTGATAACAATAACAACTTAATCATTGCTTTTCAGTTTTTAAAAGATGGTGATTACGAATGTTTAATACAAAAAATTAATACAGCCGGCAAACGGCTTTGGGATGATGGTATAAAATTAGGCGCAGGATTATCTCCTTATCCAATTACACTTGCCACAAATAAAATTGCAGTAGCATGGAATAACAATAATAAAATTGATTATCAAATTTTGAATGCGTCAGGCGTTCCTGCATGGTTAACCTACAAAGAATTTCCAAACAATAGTGTATCGCGACCGCAACTTGTTGCAAATACAAATGGCGGTTTTAGCATGGTTTATCAAAGCCTGGTTGCTTTTCCTTTTTACACTAATTTATATGAACAAAGATTTGATACAACAGGCAGCGCTGTTTGGTCAGCGCCTTCAAAAATATCAACATTAACTACGGCAAGCTACCGGTATTTTGATGTACACATTGATAATGATTCTACTTATGTTGGTTATTATGGAAATCCTTCGGGCAGCAACAGGTTTGATGCGTATGTGCAAAAAATAAATCCAAACGGAATTGTAAAATGGGGAATAAACGGAAGTCCTTTTGCCGATTATTCAGGCAATAATGATCCTTATGAGCAAACAATTTACATAACAAAAGATAAGAGTACAGATGCTGTTTGGGCTGTGTGCACACTTACAAATTCTTTGCAAACATCCAGTGGTGTATCGGTGCAAAAATTTGATGGACATTCAGGAAGCAGATATTTTGCTAATAACGGTAAAGTTGTTTTGCCAATTAGCCCAAGATTAATAAGTCTTGCATTCTGCCAAGTTTCATTGTGCGCTGGTAATCCGGTTTTTCTTATAACGGATAATAGTAATGCGCTTACTGCCATAAAACTTAATAGCAATGGAGATAAAGCATGGAAATATTTTTTCAGACCTGTTGGCAGCAGCAGTAATACAAAGTTTCGTTATGGTTAACTGATTTTTATAACGGGCAAGCTGTTGCGGTTTGGCAAGAAAATAAAGGTGGTGGTGATTTGCCTTATGCACAAAATATAAATTGTGATGGAAGTATTGGAAAGGCAACTGAAAATATTGTTGAAAATAATCCGGCTTCAATAAAAGATCTTACTATAAAAAGTATTTATCCAAATCCTGTTCAAAATGTTTTAACGGCAACCGTTAATTCAACCAGGCAAATTAAAGTTCGTATTTATATTACTGATGTTAGCGGGAATGTGATGAAACAATATCAGCAAAATATTAATGCAGGAAATAATGCGCTTCAACTTAATGTGAACAGCCTAAATGCAGGAAGTTATTTTATTAAAGTGTTGGACGGAACTGCAAGCGCTGCGGTTATCTTTTACAAACAATAAAAATAAAACGATATAAAAAGCTGACAGATTTAAACTTGTCAGCTTTTATTTTATTTATACATTTCTTCTCTTAATGATTGCACCCTGTCATCGTTTATATATTCATCAAAATTCATTAAGCGGTCAATCATTCCATTTGGTGTTAATTCAATAATACGATTGGCAACTGTTTGCATAAAAGTATGATCGTGTGAAGTAAGCAAAACAATTCCTGAAAATGTTTGGCAGCCTTCATTAAATGCCTGTATGCTTTCAAGATCCAGGTGATTGGTTGGCTGATCGAGCACAATTAAATTAGGATTCTGCAACATCATACGACTAATCATACAACGTACTTTTTCACCACCACTCAACACATTTGTTTTCTTTAAAATATCATCACCGCTAAATAACATCTTGCCTAAAAATCCGCGTAAGAAAGGTTCATCGGCATCTGTTACATGCGCTGGAACATATTGACGCAACCACTCAAGCAATGTAAATCTTTCCGTAAAAAATTCACTGTTCTCAAAAGGTAAGTATGCTTTTGTTATTGTTGTGCCCCATTCAAATTTTCCTTTATCCGCATTTTCATTACCATTAATTATCTCAAAGAAATTTGTAACAGCTAAAGCATCTTTACTTAAGATTGCAATCTTTTCTCCTTTATTTATGCTAAAACTTATTTTATCAAAAAGCTTTCTGCCGCCAATTGTTTTAGAAAGATTTTCAATATTTAAAATCTGGTTGCCCACTTCTCTTAATGGCTGAAAAATTATTCCTGGATAACGACGATTACTTGGTTCAATTTGATCTATAGTTAATTTTTCCAATGCTTTTTTACGCGACGTAGCTTGTTTGCTTTTTGATGCGTTGGCTGAGAATCGTGCAATGAAATCTAATAATGCCGCACGCTTATCTTCAGTCTTTTTATTTTTATCACTTATCTGGCGACTCATTAATTGTGAGCTTTCATACCAAAAAGTATAATTACCGGAAAATATTTTTATTTTCTGACGATCAACATCAGCAACATGTGTACAAACTGCATCTAAAAAGTGACGATCGTGACTAACTACCAAAACAATATTTTCATAATCGGCTAAAAAATTTTCAAGCCAGCCAATTGTTTCAATATCCAAACCATTGGTAGGTTCATCCAGCAGCAAAATATCAGGGCTGCCAAATAAAACCTGCGCAAGCAAGACACGTAATTTTAAATTTCCGGGAATATCTTTCATCAGGCTTTGATGAAATTCTTCTGTAACACCCAAACTGCTTAATAAACTTGCCGCATTACTTTCTGCTTCGTAACCACCCAACTCGCCAAAATCTCCTTCAAGCTCTGCTGCACGCATTCCATCAGCTTCATCAAAATCTTCTTTTGCATAAATAACTTCTCTTTCATGCATCATTTTCCACAATTTTGCATAACCCATCAGCACTGTATTTAAAACCGTTTGTTCATCAAACTCAAATTGATTTTGTTTTAATACAGCTAAACGTTCGCCAGGCGTAATTTCTACCATTCCTTTATTAGCTTCAATTTCTCCGCTTAAAATTTTTAGAAAAGTAGATTTACCGGCACCATTTGCGCCAATAATTCCATAGCAATTTCCTTTTGTAAAGCTAAGGTTTACCTCATCAAACAAAACACGTTTGCCATAGGACAGTGTTATATTTCTTGCACTAATCATTTCGCTCTTAATTTTTTTTGAAGGCGCAAAAATAACATAAGCTGGTTAATCTTTTTAAATAAGAAAATAAGGGATACAAAATGATACGACTATATGATATTAAATTTACTCATTAGGTCTCATGTCTTTCCCGGTTATCATAAAATCTCTTTACAAACAAAGCTTTGAAATTTTATACAGAGATTTGTACTCCCGTTTTAAAATATTCAAAACCAGATAAACCAAAACTAACTGCCTTGTGCAGATTGATTGCTAACTCAATAATTTTTAACCCTATACTTTTTTTCTTACTATATTTTCTTTTAACCATTGGTTTATTATTGAATACCTTGACTTATATTTCACAAATTTATTTACATGTTAACAGAAAAAAAGTCAACTTCTTTTGCAGTACGTTTTGCCGCTATTTTAATTTCAGTTATTGCGATAGGTTTTATTGCTGTAATTGGAGAAGAAATTATTATTCCACTCGTTTTTGCATTATTGTTTTCTATACTTCTTTTGCCACTTGCACAATTTTTTGAAAACAAATTAAAATTCGGACGAGGAGCTGCTTCAGGTGTTTCTGTTTTATTGTTTGTTGTAATAATTACACTTATATTTTATACTATCGGTACGCAAATTTCTAATTTAAGTCAGGATTGGCCTTTATTTCAAAAACAATTGCAAACTTCACTTTCTGATCTGCAACATTGGATAGCGTCAACTTTTCATTATAATATTCAAAAACAAAAAGATTACATAAGTAATGCTACTTCCGGTGCGCTTTCCGGTGGCACTTCATTGATTGGTTCAACCCTTTTATCTGTTTCATCCATGATTTTATACATTGTGCTAACGCTTATTTATACATTCTTTTTGTTGCTTTACAGAAAAGTATTACTTCGGTTTTTAATTGCGCTGGAGAATGATGATAATTCTACAATCATACATGATGTTGCAAGCAATATCCAAATAGTTATACGCAAATATATATTGGGCTTATTATTAGAAATGCTAATCGTTGCTTCACTATGCTGGCTTTCATTCGGAATACTCGGTATTAAATATTTTATTTTGTTGGGAATTATAACAGCGCTATTTAATATAGTTCCTTATGTAGGTATTTTTACGGCATTATTATTAAGTGCGCTGATAACATTTGCTACTGCTGGCATTTCCACGCCGTTGCTGTTGGTAGTAATTACCATTGTTATTATACATCTTATAGATAGTAATATTCTGCTGCCATTTATTGTAGGTTCTAAAGTTAGTATTAATGCACTGGTAACCGTAATTGGTGTGGTAGCCGGAGAAATGTTATGGGGACTACCAGGTATGTTTCTTTCTGTACCTGTAATTGCAATGGCAAAAATAGTTTGCGACAGAATTGAATCATTACATCCCTGGGCAATTTTAATTGGTCATGAAAAAGAAGAAAAAAAAGTTTTAAAATTCCCACGCAAACGAAGAAAGAAAACTATTCAGCTTAAGAATAATTAATTGCCAATATTTGAAAGATAATTTTTGCTTATATCTTCAATACTTGTTTTTTTCAGCTTTTCATAATCAGCATCTTTTATCTCTCTTAAATAGATGTATTCTTTACCATTCCATCTCCAAACAGGAAACTCCATTCCTGGTCCGCCAATAAGCAAATCGGGATAACCTGCATTAGTTGTTGCGAGTGCATCTGGCAACAAACCAGGAAAACCAAGATTCATTTTATATACTCCATCTTTATCAGCAATATGGACAACAATACTATTACCTGCCATACCGGATGTATATGAATTTCCAAAGACAATGAAAATTTCTTCTTTGCCATCTTTATTTAAATCAGTTGGATATACAAATGCATCAAAAGGATAATCTGCAGATTCATTATCTGAAATAAATTGCTTGCTATCTTTTGAAATTTTAAAGCCGGTGCTATCAAATATTTTATTTTTCTGTTGAACAGTTAATTTGGTTTTAATGTTCTTAAAAAGCAATGTTGCACCTTTGCTTAAAGTGTTTGTTTGCGTAAATGCAAAAACTGAAAAAAAAGAAAACGAAATAATAAGAAGTATCTTCTTCATAAAATAGATTCAAAAGATTTATTGCCAGCCGTTATCATTTTTTACAAGCGTTACAGTTTTACGATCAAATGCTTCTTTATATCCTGCAGGTAAATTTCCAAAAGCTTCATCGCAGCCATTTGACCATTCTATTTCGCCTGAAACTGTATATTGTAATGCAGGCAAACCAAAAAGGCTTTGCGTTTCTTTTGTATCCAGCACTTTTAAGCCATTAATTTTTGCATTTTCCGGGCATACATAATCAAGCAAAATCTTTTTTGAAATATCTTGTTCAGTAGGTTTGCTTTTGCAGCTGCAAAAAGAAAATGCTATAAAAGCGAATAAGGAAATAAATATTGTTTTCATGCGTATGTTTTTAGAATTATAAAATTTTTGATTTTAATTGCTGAAACTCCTGCTCAGTAATACTGCCATTTTCTTTTAGCTTACTTAATCTTTCCAGTTCTGCAATTTTGTTTTCACCTGAAACAGAATTTGTATTTGAAGTAGAAGAAGATGTAACCTTATTTGTGTTTGATAATGTAGCAGCAGAACCTGAAACAGAATTCTTAAGACTTTCAAAACCACTCTTAATATTTTGTTCAGGATTTTTAAATATCCAGGCAAACAGAACTATACCTATGCTTGCAATTAATGATATCCAGATACCAAAACCAAGATTCGCACTCGCAAATCCATAATCTCCGGTTTGAGAAGAGAATATTGTTATAACAATAGAAAGCAATGATAATGCACCACAAATGATTGCAACAAACCACATGGTTTTATCAAGTGGTTTTGTTTGCTCTCCCATTAAAGAAATTATTAAAGAGGTAACAAAACATAAAAAGGCTAAAATGCCCCAGCCATGAAAACCATTTATGTGCACACTAAAGCCAAATGCACCGGCAGAAAACCATGGAAGAAAAATAGAAATTATTCCGGCAAGTGCTGCAATTAATATCAGCTTGCGTTGTTTGTTCATTGTTTGAAAGTTCATAGTAAACGGTTTTGGTTATAAAATATTAATAAACTTAGTACAGTAAACTGCTGCGTTAAAACCACGTTTATTATTTGTAAGAGTCTGTTTATTATTCGTATTAAAGAAGTTGAAAATTGATTGAAAAATTTTATCTTTTCCGTTCATGTCCTGCTTTTAAATCACTTTAAAATTTAAACATGAGAAAACTGCGGCTGCTTATTGGCATTTTATTTTTATCTGCCGCAATATTTTGTCAGAATAAAGTTGATTCTTTAGTGAAGGAATTAAACAAACACCCACAACAGGATACAGTTCGGTATTTCTTATTAAAAAAACTTTCTTTTCAATATAGTCTTGCAAATCCTGATAAAGGCGTTGAAGCTGCAGATGCTGCAATTGAACTGGCAAAAAAATTAAACAGCAATATTAAAATAGCCGGCGGTTATTCAAATAAAGCCACAAATTTTCATAAGCTGGGAAGAGATTCGGAAGCTTTAGCGCTTTACGGAAAAGCTGCTAATTTACATTTAAGTGAAGGTTATAAAAAAGGTGCAGCAAATGCATACTTCAATATAGGTTATGTATATTTTGATATTGGTAACTATGTTATGGCAATAACTTATGAACTAAAGGCGCTTAAATTATATAAAGAATTAAATCTCGTTTCAGATGAAGCTGATGTTTATAACAATATTGCCAATACTTATATGCGTATTGATGATTATTCATCTGCATTAAAAAATTCTATGCTTGCTCTAAACATTTATGAGCAGCTAAACATGAAAGAAAATGAAGCATTGGTTTTATCAAACATCGGGATGACATATCATGCTTTATCAGATTCTGCAAAGGCGTATGCATATTATTATAAAGCATTAAAGATTGATGAACAAGCTGATAATAAAGAAAATCTTGCACACGATTATCAGCATATTGGTGTTTTGCATGATGACGCTAAAGAATTTGATAAAGCGCTGGCATATTATTTAAAAGCGCTGGCTTTAAATAAAAAAATAAACGATCAAAGAGAAATTGCAAGTAATATGGTAAATATTGCTTCTGCTTATAACGAACTAAAAGATTTTTCATCAGCATATAAAAACATAAACAACGCACTTGAAATTTATAAAATACTTACAGATAAATATAATATTGCGGCTTTATTAAATGAGAAAGGAAAAATTTATGTTGATTGTTCTGCATCTTTTTTAACCGAACAGGGAATAAAACCTTCAGCGCGTTATAGTACTGCTTTAGATTATCAGCAACAGGCGCTGCAGCTTGCAAAAGAAACAAAATCATATTCATTAATTGCGCAAATACTGGAAGACCTCAGTACAACATATAAAAAGAATTCAGCTTTTTCTTACGCTTTAAATACCTATGAGCAGGCTGTTGCTTTGCGTGATACTATTTTTAATGATGATCAGAAAAGATCAATTGTAAAACTTGAAATGCAATACGAATTTGATAAAAAAGAAGCTGCTGAAAAAGCTTTAACAGATAAACAACATGCATTGGCCACGCAGGAAATATCAAAGCAAAAATTGATAAAAAATATTTCTATAATAACAGCTATTGTTTTGCTTTCAGCAATAATTATAAGTTTTATCTTTTATAAAAAGAGAAAAGATGCAGAGGTAAAAAAGAAAGAAGCAGAATTTAATGCAGAAGTAAGCGACACAGAAATGAAAGCCTTGCGTGCACAAATGAACCCGCATTTTATTTTTAATTCTCTTAATTCAATTGCCGATTACATTGATAAACATGAAACGAAAACTGCATCTGATTTTACAGCAAAATTTGCAAAGCTTATGCGTATGGTTTTAGAAAATTCAGAGCAAAAAGAAATAGCATTATCAGATGATTTAAAAGCATTGGAATTATACATGCAACTCGAATGTTTTCGCCTGCAAAATAAATTTAGTTATAAAATAAAAATTAATGAAGACATAGACAGAGAGAATACTTTAATACCTCCGCTTATATTGCAACCATTTGTAGAAAACAGCATCTGGCATGGCATTGCTAAAAAAGATGGCGCAGGAGAAATAACAATCAATATAAAAAAAGAAGATGGAATGTTGTATTGTATAGTTGAAGATAATGGTGGCGGAATAAAAGATATTAGTTATGCGTTTAGTAAAAAAAGATCTTTAGGAATGAAGATTACCAAGGCACGGATTGATATCATCAACAAATTAAAAAATAGTAATGCTTCTATGATTGTTGAAAATAAAAAAGGCGGCGTTCGGGCTCAAATAAAATTACCGCTTGAATTAAGTTTTTAATAAAATAAAAAGCCCGCGTTAATGCGGGCTTTTTTGTTAAGCAGCAGAAAATATTATTGCTTTATAAATTTAGCTGATTGAATTGTTTTGCCATCATTTAACTCCAGAATATATGTACCGGTAGCAAGTTTGCTTATGTTCATTTGTAAACTACTTCCCCCGGTAATTATTTTTTGCATAATTGCTTTTCCATTAATATCTGTAACCCTGGCTGTAGCAGTTGCAGTATTTAATTTATAATTTATATTAACTATTTGTGTTGCAGGATTTGGAAAAACTGAAAACACTTTATTGTTTATTGTTGAAGCAGCAACAGCTTCAACATCTGTGTTGTTTGTTTTTGCAAATGCTGCAGGAACTGTTACAACAACTTTGTTAGCCTGGTAAGCTACAGTGTAACCACTCGGCAGATCTTTAACTTTAAATGTACCAGATCTTGCTCCTGTCCATTTAAGAATTGTGTAAGATCCGGCGGGCATTGTATCTGATGCTATAACTTCAAGTGTATCGTTAGCGAGTGTAACATTTCCATTTACTAAAAGACGATCAAAGCCTAAGCCAGGCGTACCATCATTCATTTTTATGGAGAGTTTTTTATCAATATAATCTGTGCCAGTGGTAAGAATGGCTGTAGCATTACCTACACCAGGAGCAAAAGTACCTGTGTTAGTAAGATTTGTTGCAAAAGCAAAACTACCTGTACCTTTTATTGTACCTGAGTTTGAGAACGGAATAGTAACATTAGTTATACCAAAAGAACTTTTTGTTACAGTACCTGATTTGCTATTGGTAAATGTGCCTGAAGTGTATTTATATAAATAAGTATCGCTAAGAACATTGAAAGTTTTGTTGTTTATAATACTTCCGCCATAAAAGTAAACATATCCGTTTACCCAGTTAATTACACCGTTGTTAGTTAAGGTTGAATACAATCCAACATTACTGCTGCCCATGTATAAAGTTGCAGTACTTAAAACTGTAAGTGCAACATTTACATTGCCGGAGTACCAATACATATTTCCTGTAATTTTTAAAGAACCTGTACCTGCAATAGTAGCACTGCTGGTGATATACATGTTTACATTTGCCGGTAATGTAATTGCATTATTGATATTGATGGTGTTATAAGAAGCAATAACAGAACCTTTACCAGTTATAGATGAACCTCCATTGAAATTAGCAGTTGAACCATTCTCAAAAACACCGCCACTGAGATTTAATACACTTGTGTTTGTAAATGTGCCTCCGTTATTATAAAATTCACCAGCACTTATGTCTACCGTTCCGGCATTTGTAAATGTAATTTGACTGACCATATTACCTGTACCAACTTGCCTTACAAAAGTGGCGCCTGCATTATTTGTAAATGTACCTCCACTTGAATTATAGAGGTATCCATTACTATATGCGTTAAACTTTTTATTGTTTATAATAGTACCGGCATAAAAGCTAATGTATGCACTCGACCAGTTAATTACACCATTATTGGTTAAGGTTGAATACAAACTAACATTTCCGTTACTTATATTTAATATACCTGTGCTTTGAATATTTAATGCATTATTTAAAACGCCTGCTTCCCAGTTCATTGTTCCGGATATTTTTAAAGAGCCAGAACCTGCAACCGTGCCACCGGTAATATTCATAGACACACCAGAAGGCAAAGCAAGAGCAAGATTTACATTTAAAGTATTATATACTTCAGTAAGATTACCAGTTCCTGTAATTGCAGTGCCGCTGTTTAAGTTTGTCGTAGCACTATTCTCAAAACTGCCACTATTAAAATTTATCTTCTTTGTATTTGTAAAAATTCCTGCAGTTACTTTAAATACGCCGCTATTTAAATTCATTACTCCTTTATTATTAAATGTAATAGCAGTTTGCGAAACAGAGTTCCCGTTCGATTGATTATAAATTCCTGTACTTTCATTTGTAAAAGTTCCGCCATTACCATTATACATATAACCATCACTAAAAACATTAAATATGCTATTATTTGTAAGGCTGCCGTTTTGAAACGTAATATAATCGCTGTACCAGTTAATGGTACCACTATTAGTTAGGGCAGAATATAAACTAACGTTTCCTGTTATTGCTATTGTTCCTTTATTTGTTAAGGCTGATTGTAAAGACCCTGCTCCCCATTGCAGTGAGCCAAATATTTTTATGTTTCCGGCGCCTGATAATGTTCCTGAAGTCCAGCTAAATAACCCATTTACTGTAAGTGCATCACCAGAACCTGCAAGTGTAACCGTATAGTTTGAACTTAATGTTAACTGCCCGCCTGCAGCTACTATTGTTTGGTCAATTGTAAGGGTTAAATTAATAGTTACGTTGGTTGTGTCTTCAATAGTAATAACGCCATTAGCATTTGTTGGGTAAGTAGTTGCGGCTACCCATTTACTGCCGTTATATTTCTGCCATACGTTCGCAAAGTCAGTCCAGTTGCCTGATTTAACGCTGCGATAATCGCCGTTGGTTTGCGCATGCGCCGTAATTGCATACACGAGTATGCATGAAAGTGTAATAATCTTTTTCATTGTGTGATTTTTTGTTGTTAATAGATGTACTTAAATGTTTTGATGTGTAAGTGCAGCTTAGCTATAATATCTTATTGAACCAGTTTTTACTAGTTTTATAAGAATAAAATAATCACGCTGGGTACGGAATGTTTGGTATAATTCAAAGTTAATGAATATTAAAAATATATATATTGAATCATGGTAATTATTATAATGTGTAAATTTTGATGAATAATAAATCTTGTACAATTACAATTTATTATTTGCTGGCACTGATTTATTTTTTGTTGAATTATTTAAGGTATTTTTTATCTTTCAAAGTATGATACGCGCAATAATTATTGATGATGAACTGCATTGCATTGACAGGCTTGAAAACCTGGTTACAAATTATTGCAGCAATATTGAATTATGTGGCTCATTTCAATCAGTAAAAGAAGGTTTGGCAGCAATAAAAAAAGTAAAACCTGATTTGGTTTTTCTTGATGTTGAGATAAATGATGAAACAGGATTTGATTTTTTAAAGCAATTACCTGAAATAAATTTCGAGGTAATTTTTACAACTGCATATGATAAATATGCTGTGCAGGCTTTTAAATTCAGCGCCATTGATTACTTATTAAAACCGGTTGATGTTGATGAATTGCAAACCGCTATTAAAAAACTGAATGAAAAATTTTCGCAAAAAGATATTGCTCAAAAATTTGACGCTCTTTTTCATAACCTGAAAAAAGATAACAGTAAATCAAAAAGAATTTGTGTGCCTGTTTTAACGGGTTTTGTTTTTATAGAAGTTGATGATATTATACGTTGTGAAAGCAACATAAATTATACTACCCTTTTTTTAAAAGACAAACAAAAATTGATTGTTGCCAAAACACTAAAAGAATTTGAAGAGTTATTAAGAGATTATAATTTTTATCGTGTGCATAATTCGCATGTAATAAATCTTGCTTACATAAAATCTTACAATAAAGGCAAAGGTGGTTTTGTAACAATGAAAGATGGCGCTGAGGTCGAAGTTTCAACAAGGCGTAAAGACGATTTCTTAAAAAGCATGATGAATAATTAAGCACTAAATATTTTTCCAAACATATTGTGCAAAAGTATCAAGCGAAGGATCTCGTGCACCCATTAATAAAACAACACAATCACCTGTTAAGTGCGGTTGAACAGCCTTTGGAAAATCATTCCTGTTCTCAACAAAAAATGCATTTTTTCCAAGTGCTTTTAAATCATTAATTAAATCGTTGGCAGAAATATCTTTAACTGTAGTTCCCCCTGCATAAAAAATTTCACTCATCCATATTTCATCTTGAGGTCTTAACGCGGCAGCAATTTCATTTACATAATCAGTGCGTAAAAATTTTGTTGGTGCAAAACCATGTGGCTGAAACCATGCAATTAATTTTTCTGAAACGGGCTGGCAAGCTTTTATACTGGCAGCACATTTTACCGGGTTATGCGCATAATCATCAATAAGCCAAATGCCGTTTTTATTTCCAATAACCTGGTGGCGGCGATAAATACCTTCATAATTCTGCAAAGCATCAGCACAAATTTTTATATCAACACCAATAGAATTTGCAGTTGCAATTGCAGCCAAAGCATTTTCTGCATTATGCTTACCCGGCGCATTTAATTTAAATTCTGTTTGATTTATTTTGAATGAAATTTCAAAACGTTTTTGAGAAAAATCTTTACAAACAAAACCTGCGCTGTTGTGTTCATCAGTTGAAAAGTTTTGTTGAATATTTTGAGAAAGCATTGCAGCAAGCTTATTATTTTGATTAACAATAAAATATTTGCTGTTGTTTTTAAATTGTGTAAACAACTGCATTAATTCAGGCAAATCTTTATGATCCTTATCTATATTTAATAACAACCCAATTTCAGGTTTGTACTTAATAATACTGCCATCACTTTCATCAGCTTCAATTATAAGCCACGCTCCTTTTCCTGCCTGTGCATTGCCAATTTTGTTTTGCTTGATTAAACGCGTTAATCCAGCGCCGCTTATTAACGCTGGTTCCAAACCTGCAAACGCTAAAATTTCAAACAACATAGCAACAGTTGTGCTTTTACCTGACGTGCCGCCAACTGCAATTGTTTTTTTGCTCTCCGCAATCAAAGCTAATAAATCGCTGCGCTTGATAATTGGAATATTTAATTGCTTTGCTTTTTGTACTTCATAAACAGTGTCTTCAACTGCAGTTGAAACAACAACAAGTTCAATTGATGAAGTAACGCCTTCGCCTGTTTGTTCAAAACAAATAATACCTTCTGCTTCTAATTTATTTTTAGTTGCATTTACAATACCGGATTCAAAATACCTGTCGCTTCCACTAACTTTTTTTCCTGTTTCATTTAAATATTGTGCAAGTGCGCTCATGCCGGTGCCGGCAATTCCAATAAAAAAAATATTTGAAAAATTATTGAGAGAAGAAATCATTCTTAAGAAGATGAAACGGCAATATAAGAAGGAAAGAATGAGAAGCCGTACAGGCATATATAAAATTATTAGGCTAATGGTAATTCCACAAAGAAAATGGTTCCTTCAGAAGGCGCTGTTACAAACCATATTTTTCCATTTGCTTTTTCAACAATGGCTTTACAAATTGCAAGCCCAAGCCCTGTTCCGGAAGTTTTTGTAGTAAAGTTCGGATCAAAAATTTTTGATTGCAGTGTTTCGGGTATGCCATTTCCGTTATCTTAACTGAAATTACAATATGATTATCTGCTATAAATTGTTTTATAAATATTTCAACTTGTTCGTTCTCTTTTGCAGCTTCTGTTGCGTTTTTTATAAGGTTCGTGAATAATCTATTTATCTGTGTTTTATCATAAAATATCTCTCCTTTGTTTTTATCGTGTACGTATTTAATTTTTGCATGTGTACCTGTTTTATAAATATTTACAAGACTTTGAATAACCTCAGTTATATCAAAACGTTCAGCATCTGTATGTTCAATATTTGCAAACTGCGAAAAATCGCTTGCAATTTTTGCCAGTTGATCTATTTGTTCTATTAATGATGATGCAAGTTTTTTTGAAAGCTTAACAGCATTAACAGTATTACTTTCCATAGCACGTTGCAAATATTGTATGCTCAGCTTCATTGGTGTTAGCGGATTTTTTATTTCATGCGCTACCTGCCTTGCCATTTGTCGCCATGCACCTTCGCGCTCACTGCGTGCTAACGCCACAACACTTTGTTCAAGTTTCTTTACCATCTTATTATATTCTTCCACCAGCATTCCTATTTCATCTTTTGTACTCCATGCAATTTCTTCGTTGGTGCTGCCGATGTTTATTTCTTTCATTTTATTACCAATTAATTCAAGCGAAGAAGTTATGCGACCTGTAAGTGTAACAGCGATGGCGCCTGCGAAAATAAAAATCAGTGCATTTAATATTATTACCGTAATAAGAAAATCTGAAATTTCTTCCTGCAATTCGGTATGTGAACTTAACAAAGGAATATTTAGATAAGCGATCGTTTCATCATTCTCATCTTTTACCGGCATGTAAATACTTTGATACGAAAAATTTCCTATCGTTTCTTCATGCACAAATCTTGTGCTGTGACGATAATGCATTTCATAAAATGCATCAGGATTAATTTTACCACTTAAGACCTGCTTGCTGTAAATGTATGGCTGCGAAGAAGCAATAAGATTTCCGCTTTTATCATAAAAATTAATATCAGTATTGTGTATTGCAGAAATATCAGATATCTTTTTTTCAAAATCATCATACAAACCAATATCATAGTTTAATGCTTGCTTTATTTCATTAGCAATAATTTGCGATGAACTTATAAGCTGTGCCGTAGTATTTTTATTAAACCGGTAAATAAAAAAAGAAATGGTTGCTACTCCAATTACAAGAAAAGAAAAAATACTTAAGCCGATTATTGTTGTTTGAATTTGCGTTCGAATATTAAACCGGAACAAATTGCGCAATGAAAACTTTTGCGCCGGTTCTTCTAAAACGCGTTTGCTTTCATGCACTACAAAAGCAAGTATTATAAACAATACAAACAGGTAAGCAAACAGTGTAATAAAATTAAACAGCAGGTTATTTTTTTTCGCTATAATAATAAGTTTTGAATTGCTTGCATTGTACCATAACTGACTGTAACCAAGCGAATCGATATAATGGTATTTTAATTGCGGAGCATGCTGCAGTGAAACCGAATCAGCAAAATTAAAACTGGCAAAAGATGAAACGAGTCGCCCTTTATCATAAATACCAAAAGCATAACCTTTATCAACCTGTGTTGTTACATCATTAATTTGTTTAAACAATTCAGGAACCAACGCACTATTTTTAAGTGATTTGGACTGAATTAAAACAAACATGCTTCCGAATACAATACTATCATTAGAAACTTGCTTACGAAAAATGTAATTGTAACCACCATTAGCTGTTTTAAAATACCACAAATTATCTAAGCCGGTTGGCAATCCTTTATTTTCAACAATCGAGTTTATAACATCAAAACTTGTTGAATCATCATTATGCAAAGGCAAATTTTTTGCATTATAAAAATAAATTCGAGTGCTGTATTTATTTGCATAAGCAGAAAGCAACTGATTTGTTAAGCTATCTCTTATATAGATATTTAAATCTTCGTTCTGCAGCTTATAAAAATTATTTTGCAGATAGTTATCGTTTAAACCTGATAATGCAATTCGAATTAAATAAATAGTTGTTGAATCAACATCCTGCTGCATTGATTCGGCTACTTTGAGTCTTTCTGTTTTTTCTGTAATACTATTTTGATAAACAATTAATACAGATGCTGCAGCCGTAACAATAAGCGCCCATACAATAAAGAAAGATGAACTTACAAGAGAAGAAAGTGAAGGATTATTTTTATACTCGATAAAAATTAATACAAGCAAAAGAAAAGCACTTGTAATAAGTAATATTTGTGCTTGTACATGAAAAAAATTAAGGTTTATAATTAGAAATGAACAGCTTATAAATAAAAGAAGGCGCCAGAAAATGGAAAGTGATAATGATAAAGAAACCTGCAACATTAGCCCCGTTAAATAAAGCCACACATATAACAGCATACAGATAATAGCAAAACCTATAAAAGAAAAAACATTAAGTGAAAAAAAATCTGCAGCATTAAAACTGATATTTGAATTTGTAACAAGACTGCTTATAATATCTGCGGTATATAAAGTTAATAGGGGAATAAGCAGGAAAACAAGATACTTAATTAAAATATTAAGAACACGAAATTTGCCTGGTTGAAAAGATGATGGTCTGTAAAATCTTCTGAAAAAAATAATCAGCCACATTAAAAGAATAGTGTTAAATAAAAGATTGCCTAATGAATTATTTATTACTCCATTATAGTAAATGGCGCTGCTGAATATTTTAAGTGTGCTGTAATTAAAAGGAAAAGGAAATAAATAAACAGAAAGCCGCAGAATAAAAAACAAAATTACCAGAGAAGTAAAGCCGCTGATAAAATTTTCGTTTTTTACAATTTCTGCTGCAATATTATTTATAAAAACAAACAGAATTATTAAAGCAATAAGACGTAATAAAATTGAAAAAGATCCGGGCGTATCAGTATGCGATTCTTTTTTTTCTTTAATAGAAAAAAGAATTTTACCATTAGAATTTTTTACAGGTGCACCATCGTAAGCATTTGTTATTTTATATGTGTTGCCAATTTCCTGGTGTACGGCAAAAGAAGATTTGAGATATTCATTTTGCAAAAAATATTGCCAGTGAATAGGTATGAGTGAACAAAAGTAATAAGTAGTACTATGCCATTCAATAGTTTTTTTTATAAATTCAAAAATGCCATTTTGATAATTTACAATGTAATTACCATCCTGATTATAGAGATCGTGCAAAGCAACAGACATTTTATTGGTATTCCAGAAAACGCCTATCGGGTTACCAAGATCGTTTACCTGGTATGCAAAAATTCCCTGCCCGTCTGTAACAAGTTGTTCTTTTAGTTGCGAAGGCACATCACTTACAATTGATGCAATTGCAGTAGTATCATTTAAAATATTTTTAAATGAATTTTCCTGTCCTTTTATGTACTCGCTTAAAATATTTGCAACTTTTGTTGAAGATGAACTGTAAGAAAGATAATTAGTAAAAATAAAAGAGAGCGTATATAACCATGCCGCAGCCAGAAAAAGCCACGCGCTTTTGTTAACTGCATTTTTTATAGTTTCAATCAAGTAAACGATTTTCTTTTTTTACAATGTTCCAGATGGCGTCCATTTCTTCAAGCTTCATATCGTGCAGTTTTTTATTTTGTTCTGCTGCAATAGATTCCATTCTTTTAAAACGATGAATAAATTTTTTATTTGTTTTCTCTAACGCATTTTCTGCATCAATATTTAAAAAGCGCGCATAATTTATAAGACTGAAAAGTAAGTCGCCAAATTCTTCTTCTGCATTTTCTTTATTACCTGCTGCAATTGCTTCATGTAATTCTTTTGTTTCTTCTTCCACCTTTAACCAAACATCCTCTTTATTATGCCATTCAAAACCAACCTGTTTTACTTTTTCCTGCACGCGTATTGCTTTAACTACGGCTGGCAAAGAACCAGGCACGCCATCGAGCACAGATTTTTTTCCTTCGTTTAATTTAATTTTTTCCCAGTTTTTTTTTACATCTTCTTCATTATTTACTTTAACGTCTCCATAAATATGCGGATGCCTTTTAATTAATTTATTGCAGATGGTTTCTATAACATCATTTAAAGTAAACCTGTTTTGTTCAGTAGCAATTTTTGCATAAAAAATAATATGCAATAAAACATCACCAAGCTCTTCTTTAATTTCATTCCAGTTCTCTGTAATAATTGCATCAGCCAGTTCATAAGTTTCTTCAATCGTCATTGTACGCAATGTTTGGATAGTTTGCTTTTTATCCCATGGACATTTCTCTCTAAGCTCATCCATGATATTCATCAGCCTTTCAAAATTTTTAGTGTATTCCATTATCAGATTTGTATTAAAGAGGTCATTAAAAATAGTACCATTAATATTGCTAATAGTATATAGAATAGTAATAAAATAATAAAAAATTTAAGAAGCGTTTTTACTCTGCCTTGTTCATAAAAAATACGCATTGCTTTATATATATAATAGAAAATGCCTATTACAATTATACCTGATAACCAATTAAACAATTGCCAATCTGTAAGATTTTGCAATAAACTAAAGGCATAAAAAATTAAGAGAAAAATATAAACAGCAATATAAATATGAATAGAAAAAACGCCATGCTGCACATATGTAAACTGTTTACGCCTGCGTACGTATACGAGCTGAAAAATAACTGCGGCAAACGGCAATGATACAAACATCATTGTAGGAAGTAAATGAAAAAAACGCTCTGTAAAATCATGGAGGAATGCTTTCTGATCATACTTATACTTTTCATTTATCTCTATCAGTTTTGTTGAAATTGTACGCATAATCCACCCGTCTTTTTTTTCAGGCTGAAGCTTTGCCTGTTGCAGCCTGTATTCATCAAGTGTTCCAGGCAAAAAACTCATTAAAAAATTATTTGCATGGTCTGATGTATCTATTCTAATAAAGCTTTCATTATTATTTTCTGTATGCGCAGCGCTATCCTGTTTAAAAAAAATCGGGATTTTCTGTAGAGCATCAATGCTTTGCTGAAGCTCGGCTTTCTTATCTTTATTGTTTGTTTTTTTAATAGAATCTTTTAACCGGTCAATTGATTGATTAATAGTATTGCTTTGTGTAGATGTTAACCGGTTTACATCAATATCGTTAATCTTATTACCAACTATAAATGAAATAAAAATGATAAAAAAAACGGCTGAAATAAAAATATATAATCTTATCGGATGCAGGAAACTTGCCCGCCTGCCGCGCACATATTCATGCGTTAATAAACCTGGTTTAAAAATGAGCGTTTTTAATGTAGCTAATACTTTACCATCATAATGAAAAAGATCATACAAAAAATGTGAAGTAAGATTCCAGAAAGTTTCTTTAGGCTCAATGTTTTCCTGGCCGCAAACACTGCAGAATCTTCCATTAACATGTGCATTACAATTTAAACAATTTTTTTCCGTTCTTGATTTTCCGTGAGCCATTTTAAAAATTCAATAAAAATACACAACACATTTTAAGCGGCAATATATACCTTGCCTCAATTTTATTATTACCGGTTTATACAAATTTTTTAAATGAAAGTTTTACTGATAACTATTTTATTTTTTTTGATAATTAAATCATCCTGGTGCCAGTATTATTATACTGATGTTATTTCTTTAAAACAGACCAATGAAATTTATACTGCTCTGAAAAATAATAATATAAAATTCGTAACTGCTCAAAGCCTTGAAAGCGATAACACGCCTACAACTGGCTTCTCGTACAAAAGACAAATTGATAATAATGCTTCTTTGATAATTACTGATATATCGCTGGAAGCAACCGGGTTAAACGAAACATTAGAATATTATACGAACAATAAATTATCAAAATCTATTGATAGTTCTGTTAACGTTATTACAACCGTAGTATATAAATACAACCAGCAGGGAAATATTGATTTAATTGAAACGCAGACTGATGATACATCCCGCAGCATGTATAATACGGAAATACATAAATGGTTCTCTACAAATAATATTCCCGATTCTATGCTGCGAATTAAGGACAATTCTGATACTACCGAAGTGCATTTCAAGAAAGATGAAAAGCAAAATATTATTGAGGAAATCTGGATGAAGAAGAACAGAATTATTGAACATTATTTTTATTACTACAATGATGTTTCTCAACTAACCGATGTTGTAAGATTTAATACGCGTGCAAAACAAATGCTTCCGGATTTTTTATTTGCTTATAACGCAAACGGCACATTATCGCAGTTAACACAAATACCACAAGGCTCATCAAATTATATTACTTGGCAATATATTTATGATGAAAAAAGTCTTAAAACAAAAGATGTTTTATTTGACAAACAACAGCAAATGCTGGGAACTGTAACCTACTCTTATCAATAATATTCCCACAGTAAGAATTTTTTAAAAAAATTAATTAAACGTTTGTTTAGTTTTAAACAATTGTTTAATTTTGTGCCGCTTTTAAAAAAGATACATGAAAGATAAGCGAACACACATTATTGAAACAGCCATGGATTTATTTGCCGGTAAAGGTTATGAAGGCACTTCAATAAGAG
>CAXSDU010000044.1:0-18789 GCA_964236165.1 uncultured Parafilimonas sp.
CAACAGCACCAAATATCACCAATAGTCAAACTAATAATGCCGGCAAGCAAACTATACAGGCTGCAGATATAACTTTAACTACAGCATCAACAACTGCAGGCAGTATGGCAAAAGGTTCCAGCAATAATATTATATACGCTGCAAAAATGAAAGTGCTTATTGAGCCTTTAGTTGTAAACAATATTCAATTTACATTAGATGGCACATACGATAATGATGATTTAAGCAGTGTAACTATTTATTATAATGCTACTGCAGCAACAATAAGCGGCTCGAGTTATCTTACTTCAACTTCGTCTGTAGCATATGCAGCACCACATGTTTACAGTTTAAATATTTATAAACCTCTTGATGTGGGTAACACAGGTTATTTTATTATTACTGTTAACATTAGCAGTACCGGTACTTCCGGGCATGCTGTAAAAGAAAACGGCAGTACGAACCCTGTAGTTTTTGGATTTACAACATTACCAAATATTACAAACAGTCAGAGTAATGCTGCGGGCACAAGAACCATTTCTTCCTCAGCAAAATCTGCAGAATCGAATGATGAAAATATTATTGCGGGAAAATCTTTAATTAGTTTAGCCAGAGTATTTCCAAATCCTGCAAATGCTTCTTTTAATTTTTCTTTTAATGCAGATAAGAGTGAAAACATGAAAGCACAATTAACTGGCCGTTCAGGAAATACATTGATTGAAAAAAATATTTCAGTCAGCAGAGGAATTAATCAGTTTGAGATAAATGTTTCTTCTTTTTTAAGCGGCGTTTATTATTTAGTTATAACAAATGCTAACGGAGAATTAATATCAAAACAACAAGTGATCGTTCAACATTAATTAAGCATTGCTAAAAACAAAAAGCTTCTGCAGCATCCCGCAGAAGCTTTTTGTTTTATATAGATTGAAAACTATTAACCGCAACTATAAGCAAGATCACTAATATTAATTTTACTGTTTTCAAATTCAACATCAGCATATACATTATTAATTTCATCCAGCACTTTATAAATTACTTCTGCTTCTTTAAATGTTACAAGCTTCGTGCGATACTCTTTTATATTTGGCAAGCCTTTTAAATAATTTGCATAATGCCTGCGCATTTCTAAAATACCAAGTATTTCACCTTTCCAGTCAATACTTTTTTGCAGATGTTTTTTTATTGCATTAACGCGCTGCTCAATAGTTAGCGCAGGTAAATGATCGCCTGTTTTTAAATAATATTTTATCTCATTAAATATCCAGGGATATCCAATGGCGGCACGACCAATCATTATGCCATCAACACCAAAACGGTTTTTATATTCGATGGCTTTTTCCGGCGAATCAATATCGCCGTTACCAAAAATTGGAATGTTTATACGCGGATTATTTTTTACTGCTGCAATTAAACGCCAGTCCGCTTCGCCTTTATATAATTGCGCTCTTGTTCTGCCGTGAATAGCTAATGCTTTAATACCAACATCCTGCAAACGCTCAGCAACTTCAACAATATTTTTATTCGAATCATCCCAACCCAAACGTGTTTTTACAGTAACGGGTAATTTGGTTGATTGAACGCAGGCTTTTGTTAAGCGCACCATCAAATCAATATCTTTTAAAACAGCAGCACCAGCACCTTTGCTCACCACTTTTTTTACCGGGCATCCAAAATTTATATCAAGTAAATCAGGATTAACTGCATCAACAATTCTTGCACTCATCGCCATTGCTTCTTCATCACCGCCAAAAATTTGTATACCAACTGGTTTTTCATAATCGAATATGTCAAGCTTTTGCCTGCTTTTAATTGCATCACGAATCAATCCTTCACTTGAAATAAATTCTGTGTACATCAGGTCGGCACCATTGTCTTTACACACCGCACGAAATGGCGGATCACTTACATCTTCCATCGGTGCGAGCAATAATGGAAAATCAGGTAATATTAAGTTTCCAATTTGTATCATTTAAGCTATAAATTAATTAGCGTTATCTGGTTACGCTCTTATAATTTTGAACGCAAAATTAAGCTATACAAATTTTATGTTTGATTACGATTTAAGTGAACGACCGCGCTTTTCTGCCTGGGCACAGCTTGCAATTCTATTAGTTTTAAGTGGTGTTGGATTAGTTATAGGAAGCTTAATCTCTGTTTTTATAGCGCTTTCTTATTTGCATGTGCCGGTTACTCAATTACAAAATGCATTATTAAATAGTGATAATGCAAATCTTTCAAGAATGCTTCAGTTTATAAGTACATTTTTCTTTATGGCTTTGCCGGCAATAATTTTTTCACGTATTGTAAACCGCAAACCATTTTCATATATTGGTTATAACAGCGCCATAAGCGGCAAACAATTTTTTATATTGATTGGCATTTTTTTAATCGGGTTAATATTAAGCGCTTCATCAAGCGAGTTGAACGAAATGATTCCCATATCTAAATCTGCAGAGAAATATTTTAAGACATTGGAAGATGAATACAATAAACAAGTGTTTGTATTAGCCAACATGAAAACTATGCAGGATTATATTCTTTCGATAATAACAATTGCGCTGCTACCTGCTATATTTGAAGAAATGTTGTTTCGCGGTTGCCTGCAACCGGTAATGATAAGCATTACTAAAAATGCAATTGCGGGAATTTTAATTACCAGTATTTTGTTCAGCGCTTTGCACGCTTCTTTTTATGGTTTTTTGCCACGCATGATTTTAGGATTAATTCTTGGCTATATTTTTTATTACAGTAAAAATTTATGGTTCTCCATAATTTTTCATTTTTTAAATAATGCTTTAGGTGTTACACAATTATATGTGTTAAGCAAAAAAGGAATGCTTACAACAGATGCAATGAACGATGATACGCTCCCTTTATATTATGGATTGATAGCAATAGCGGCTGTATTTTTTGCTTTTAAATTTTTTAAAAAAGAAAGCGAGGTTGTTATTTCTATGCACAATTTAAATAATAGTAATTTACATTAATCAATTGTAAATTTTTTTTAAAACGAATTGAGGTGATATTTTATTTCAGAATCTTGTGTAAGCAGAGAATAACATTCTCCATTTAAACATGAGATTTACATCTTTATCATTAACAACAGAAAATAAAATTCTTTCATTTTAATTTTTAATGATATAGAAATTATTTCACTTCAAATTCAGTTGTACTATATCCGGCTTTACCATTTTCATCAATACCCTGAATAATAGCAACATATTTACCTTTTATATCTGAAGTATAAAAAGATATTTGTTTGTTAGTTGTTACCTGCGGAGACCAATACAATACATTTCTAAAATCCGGCAGCCTGCTTTGTGTTTGTTCGGAATTTGTATATCGTGGTGAATAAAATTCGCGCTGTAATTGAAGACCATCATAAGATAATTCGGTTGTGGCAGAATCAAATTGAAAACCATCAAGATCTCCTTTATAAGTATTGTAACTTAATATGCCATCCACAGTAAGCGAGTTGATATAATATCGTCTCGCAATTACTTCTGCTTTTTTTATTTTAAGCGGATCGTATGCGATCACTTTATTCATATCAAAAATCGGAACACCATCAACCAATACCAGCGGATTATTTTCAAAAACAGCATGGTTGCGTGAATCAAGCGTGGTGAGAGAATAATTTCCTTGGCGTATTCGTACACCAATTTCCGGAATATATTCACGCAACACTTCTTCCATTTTATTAAAGCGAACATAGTTATCGAGAAAATATTTTTTATCTGGTGCTCCATAAAAAGCATTGCTGTCAAGTACCGGTTGATTAAATGTATTTAATCGGTTTAATGTATAAGCATTTTGAACCTGCATACCTTCATTATGATGCGCCAATGCTTGCAGATTATTTTCAGAAAAATTAAATAATCCAACATCCCAGCTGCTGGTTTGGTTTGAGAAAGGATCAGCGACTTCAACACGATATATACTATCTTCTTTACCCGTTTGTACAACCAATTCTCCGGCACCATAAAAATCTTTCACATCAAAAAAAATATTTCCACTGTCGTTGCTAACTGCACTTGAAAAACGAAAGTGCTGACCCGGCACTGAAAGAAAAACACTCACATGCGCAGCAGGCAACCCGGAATTTTTATTAAAAACTTTTCCTTCAATTATATGTCCTTCATGTTCGGGTGCAAATTGAAAAGATGACTCATTATTTTGTGAAAAATCTTCTGGGTTAAATCTCGACCAGCCTTGTGTAAGCAATAAATTTTCCAAACCCGAATCTGCTTCAGCTCCGTTGTTTGTAAAATAATATTGAGGCGATTCTATTTTACCTTTTAATTCTGATGTTAGCCATAAATAACTTAAAATATTATTATCAGCAGGTAATTGTAATGAATCAATTAAATAAACTGCTGCAGAGAGATCTGCAATATCGTTATTGCCGGAAGCAATATTCAGTTTTACTTCGCTGCGTGTTGAATAGATATTTTTATCTGCTGATAAATCTAACTGCATTGCTTGTGGTTTTATAAAAATCAAACGTTCACATACAGGTTTTTTTTCATTGTCATAAATCATTATGTGCGTGATACCTGCAATTAAATCATTTTTATTGATCGTGAAGAATGTGCTGCCATCAGCATTGCTAACCTGCGATAAAACAATATTTATTTTTTTGTTGTTATACGCAAGAAGATAAATGAGCTGTTGCTGATTTATGTTTGCGCTTACGGAAACTATAACCTGATTTGCACTATCATTTGAAATATGCATAACATAACCTTTATCGTTTATTACAGGTAATGATTTTGTAAGTGTTTTATTATTGATGTTGATAATTGCATTGTATGAGTGATGCGCTTCAGGTTTAAAAAAAACTGAACCCATTCCAAATTTTAATGAAGAGAATGTAGTTACGGTTTGATTGTTTTCATCAACAATACGCCCGCTGCAATTTATCCCGTTGCCATACTTATCTGTTATTTTAAATGCAAGTTTGCTTTCTATATTAGTAACAAAATTTCCGCCTTCAGGAAAAAAATCAATCTGATAATTATCAGAATCTTTGTCTTCAATTTTTTTAATTTGCATTAACGTGTTTACAATTGTAATTGTTTTCTGAAAGTATTTATCCGCATTAAAATTTTTCATCCAATTTGTATAAGCCCTCAATATATAATTACCAGAAGTAATAGAAGAAGGGAGGTAAAAGGAACCATTTCCGCTGCCGTTGTTTAAAGCTATTGTTGCCTGCAAAACAGGTTTCTGTTGCGTATTTAAAATTTCAACATAAGCAATATTGCTAAGGTTTAAAGGCTTTAATGAATCTGCAGAAACATCGTATAATTTAAACCAAAGTATTTCACCATCGAGATAAAAATCTTTATCTGTATGCACAAAAACTTTTTCCTGTATGGGCTCATCTTTAATTGCATTAAAATCATTCATACTTATTGCTGTTTGCTGTTGTGCAAAAGCATTGAATGATAGAGTGTTTATTATCGTTATAAAAAAAATCTTATATAAATTTTTGTGCAACATGCTTATAAAAAATTATTAAGGCATATATGGCGGTTTAACGGTTGTTCCTCCACCATTTAGTCTGCAATCAACGCACTCAGGCAAATCTGCAAAAACACTTCCGGGCGGATTAGAACCTGCGACAACCGGAAAATAAGTGCCGTTTGAAAAGGTTTCACTAATCTTATCCGGCAGAATTAACTGATCTAAACATCCAAGAGAAGGCAGCGGCCATTGAATCTGTTCCCACCTGATAAAAATTCTTTGTTGTGTAATGGAGCTGGCGCTTACAAATCCAATCACCGGTTCATTTGCATCTGTTATGCAATGAATGTTGCCAAATTCAGTAAACGGCTGCGGGTCAAAAATACTTCCAATTGTTTCTGTATTTTTTTTCAGATTATTCCAAAATTCATATCCTTCTTTTGTTAACGCATACTGATAAACGATTATGCTGTATATATCGCTTATTTTGGTTGAGCCATAAGGTATTTGAATGAGCGGTTTTTCAAATACTACATCTGATGACAAACCTGTTGTTGATGCAATAAAAATTTCACTTGAGGGAATTATATTCCAGCAACCATATACTTGTTCCTGCGGCGTTCTGTTTCTTAAAGCGCCATTTTCATAAATAAGAACAGATGAATCAAATGCATGGTGTTTCCATGTTTCAACAAATTCCCAGCGATAATATTGGGTGTTGTTTGTTTCATCATGTGCATTGGCATAAATAGTTACACCTTTATTCACATCATACTTCCACGAAACACTGTCTATTGCCGGCGTTTGTTTTACAGGGACAAAGTCCGATGCATATTCTTTTCCATCAATCGTAAAAATGTGTAAGCGATATTTTTTATTTAAGCTGATGTTTAACGCAGCAGCAGAATAAATACCATTGTTTTGATCTTGCAATGAATAAGTATTTCCATCATCGCTTTCCACAGTTACAATTGCATTTGTTTCAGGTTGAGATTTGCTGGTATCACTTATAGTAATTGTTCTAGATAAATGAATTGTTGTGGCATCTTCGCCGGCAACAATTGTTCCTTCTACTACAAGATAATTATACTTAGCGTTTCGTATCGGTGGATTGTATGCTTCTTTACAACCGGCAAATAAGATAATTATGTAAAGAAATCTTTTCATTAGAATTTAAAATTGTAAGTAATGAATGGAATAGCAGTACCAAAAATGGATAATTTATAACCTTTTACGTGCCCGTTTTCCGACTGGAAAAAAACGGAGTAAGGATTTTTTCTTGCCGTAAAATTATAAACACCAAACGTCCATGAATTATGAAGAAACTGATGAACTTTATAATTTCCATCAAGGTTTACAGAAAAATCTGAACGAAAATATTCAGGTATTCTGTATGCATTCCTGTCAGAATATAAAACACGATACGAACCACCATAATAATATTCAGAAATGGGCAACGTAATAGGTCTTCCACTACTATAGACAACATTTAGCGAAACACTAAACCTGTGATTGATTTTATAATTGCCGATAAAATTTACAACGTTTGGTTTATCATAATCAGCAGGATAATAATTGCCATTGTTTACAGCTTTTTCAGCCAGCGGATCATCTGTTTTTAATTGCGTGCGGGAAAATGTATAACTCAGCCATCCGTTTAATTTACCAGCAGTTTTTCTTATTAAAAATTCTGCACCATACGCCCTGCCTTTTGCGTTTAAAATATCTGTTTCTATATGATGATTTAATACAAGCGTTGCGCCGCTTTTATAATCAAGATAATTATTAATATCGCGGTAATAAAGTTCTAATGAAGTTTCAATTGTGTTTGCTTTAAAGTTGTGATAATAACCGATTGAAAACTGATCACCTTTTTGCGGTTGTATGTTTTCATCACTTAACTTAAAAATATCTGTTGGCGAAATAGCTGTTGTATTTGATAAAGTATGAATGTATTGTGCCTGCGTGTTATAACTAAATTTTACTGATGAATTATCTGTGATTGAATAACGCGCCGTAAGCCTTACTTCAGGCACCATATATGTTTTAATGATAGCGCCGCTTTTATACATTGTGCTGTCTTGTATAGTTGATTCATTTCTTGGTAAACCAGGCGCATAATTATAAGCAAGATGCGGACCTAAATAATTAAAAACAGAAAGTCTTGTGCCGGCGGTTACTGAGAATTTGGGTGAGATATTTATATGATCGCCGGCATAAATTGCAGATTCAAAAGCTTGTTCTGTTTCAACTGTATTTTTTACAACCAGTGATTGATTGCTGTTTGGAATTAGTGTTCCCGGTTGAAGTTTATAGTGCACAGATGTAATTCCAAAATCTACGTCATGCTTTGTATTAATAACATAATCAAAATCTGCCCTGCCATATATCTGATCAACATTAAAATTAAATTTATAAGCTTCCACAGGATTTACGGTGCTGCCAATTGCAAATTGATAATGATCTACACCGCCTGTAAGTACGCCCGAAAATTTATTATTAAAAATATGTTTCCATTTAATGTTTGCGTTGCGGTTGCTGTAAGTATATTCTGTATCACTATTCAGCCTGAAATTATCATTACTTATATAAGCGCTTATATAAATACTGTTTTTTGAATTTATTTCATGACTTATTATAAGATTTGCATCTGTAAAACCTGCACTGCTGTTGCCATACGTATTGTTGTGAATTGAACGTAACAACCAATCAGAATAAGTTGTTCTCGCACTTGCAATAAAAGATGTTTTCCCGCTATCTATTGGTCCTTCAATACTTACTCTTGTCGTAATTGGACCAACGCCGCCGGAGCCTTCAAATTTTTTCTTGTTTCCTTCTCTTGCGGTAACATCTAAAACAGAAGAAAGTCTTCCGCCATATTTTTCCGGAATACTGCTTTTATATAGTTCAGCAGTTTTAACTATATCAGGATTGAAAGCAGAAAAGAAACCAAAAAAATGCGATGGATTATAAATGGTCGCATCATTAAACAAAATTAAATTTTGGTCTGAAGCACCGCCACGTACATTAAAACCCGTACTGCTTTCGCCAACTGAAGTTACGCCGGGTAATGTAAGTATAGCGCGCAATACATCTGCTTCGCCAAACACTGTTGGTATTTGTTTTATGGTTTTTATATTTAGCTGCTGCACGCCCATTAATGCACTTTTTACATTCACCGTTTTATCGGCACTTACAACTACATCTTTTAATGTTGGCACATATTCATTCATATTAATATTAAAATTTCCGTTTGAATACACAGCTACCTGCCGGCGTGTGTCCGTCATTCCAATACTTATAATTTTTAAAATATGCCTGCCTTTAGGTAAGGTTAAACTATAATAACCATATTGATCTGTTGTAGCGCCGGTATTTTGCTCTGTGTTTAAAATTGATGCGCCAATAACAGGCTCGCCGGATTTTTCGTCTCGGATATAACCGGATATTGTTGCTTTGCTTTGCGTGCCTTCATCTGCTTTACTACCTATCTCATATAACTTATTTTCAACTGCAATTTCTACTTTTTCTTTTATGGTTGAATTGCCGGTTAACTGAATTTGCGGCTGCGTTAAAACAGTATCTGTTTTATTGTTTTGCTGATTAAGAAAATCTTTTGGCAATGTTGGTTGTATGGCAAAACTGTTTGTAACAAATACGCGGTTATCATCATCAATTGTAAAATGCAAATCTGTATTTGTAAAAACAGTTGAAAGTATATTTTCTATTGATTGATTTTTTGTGTGAATTGTAACCGATAATTTATTTACCTGCGCCGTATCATAGTAAAAAAAATAATTGCTGTTTGATTCTATTAAATGCACAAAATATTCAAAGCGCAAACTATCTGCATCTATATTAAAAAGTGTTTGAGATGAAGCTTGTAAACAAACAGCGCAAAAAATAATCAGCAGCAGTTTTTTCATTTGGCTTTGTTTAACGCATCATAATAAACAACCATTTTTATCATTGTTAATTCAGGATTTTTTTTATATTTTAATTTTGACTGATGCAGAAATTTTTCAATATCTTTTTTATTTTCTTTCAGTACATCTAAAACAGAATTTTTATCTCTTACAGCGTATAATATTTCATTCTTTAAAATGTAATAATTATCTTTTTCAATAAAAGAAGATTCAGAATTTTGTGTGATGATTTTTTCAACAATTTCTTTTTTTCTTTTGACAATAAGTTTTACGTTTCCGTTGTAAAGCACATCATAAAAACCTGCAGTTTTTGCATTGGTTAAAATACTGTCTGCCGCAATATTTACAAACGAATGATTTAAGAAATTAAAGGCACTAACTTTTTCTTTTACCAATATCATTGCCGTATCGTTATAATTTTTTATAACAACATCATCATTCAAAATATCATAAAACATTGCTACATTCTTATATGAAACGCCATCATAAAATATTTCACCATTATATAAATAAGCTGATTCAAAAAAAGGGTTTCCTTTTATTTTGTGATCATAATCTACATATTCACTTCCATTATAAAGATGCGCATTTAGGTTAATAAGATTTGTATAAACAGCAACAGCTTTAGTAACTGAAGAATCAAATGCATTTTGAGAATAAGCTGAAGAACAATTTAAAAACAAAAATAAAATGTAGAGCTGTTTTAAAAATTTAATCATAACAGAATTGGCAGCACTTGTTGGGTTTAACTAAAAAGCTAATATATATAATAAAAAAATTTTACTGAACGAATATTTAAAAAACTCCTTTCAAAAAGACGCATCAATATTTATATTAAAATAATTAGTAACAATGCATTTAGATAATAATTGTAGTATGTATCTTGGACAAAAATCTACTTTATGAAAAAATTGTTACACATTATTACCTTGCTTGCTTTAATTCTTTTTTCGGTAAAATCACATGCACAGTTAACACAACTTTCAAACAACACAAACATTAAAAACGGTGTAGCGCTTGGCAGCATTGGTGTTATGGCGGATAAAAATGGCTTGTTGTATAGTACAGACGGAACCGCTGCTGGAACTACGTCTTATGCTAATTTTAAAGTTAGGGTTGATAGTACTGTGCAATATGTTATATTAAATAACAAAATTTATTTTACCGGAATAGATGTAACAGGAGTAACGGGAAAAGAACTGTGGGTTACTGATGGAACTGAGGCCGGAACACAAATTGTAAAAGATATTAATGAAGGTACTAATGATTCGTATCCGGGGTTTATTTGTGTTCAATAGCACGGTTTATTTTTTTGCAAAAACTACAGCACATGGAGTTGAATTGTGGAAGACTGACGGAACAAATGCCGGAACTGTAGAAATAAAAGATATTGATGCAGGTACGAACAACAGTTATGATCATAATCATACTATTTTCTTTGCCAATAATAATATTCTTTATTTTAATGCAAATGATGGAACACACGGTACCGAGCTTTGGAAAACAGATGGTACTTCTTCTGGTACAGTACTTATAAAAGATATAAATGCCGGCACAGATTCTTCTGACTGTGAAAATTTTACAGCGCTTGGCACAAGTGTAATATTCAGCGCAACGGATGCAACACACGGAACAGAATTATGGGAAACCGATGGTACTTCTGCGGGCACCGTATTGCTTAAGGATATTATTAGCGGAACAAAAAGTTCAACACCACAGCAGTTTGTATTGTTCCAAAATAAAATATTCTTTTTAACCGAAAGCTCTGTATTTTCTTTACCTGTTTATAATTTATATTCAACTGATGGTACAACTGCAGGCACTTCTTTGGTAAAATCTTTTGGAACATTAAGCGTAGCGCTTCTTACTACAAGTATTATTCTCAACAATAAATTATATTTTTCTGCCTTTGTTGTAGGAAAAGGATTGCAGCTTTGGTCAACCGATGGAACAACCGCAGGCACATTAGCTTTTACAGATTTAAACACCAGCGATCCTATAGGTGCAGAAGCTGTTATATTGCCTGATATTTTTAATATTAATGGAAATTATCACACCCGCTCATTTAATGGCAAAATACTTTTTGCAGCAAATGATGGAATACATGGTGAAGAATTATGGATAACAGATGGCACAGAAGCCGGAACAAGCATAGTGAAAGATATTAACCCGGGTGCAGATTCTTCTCTATACACTGATAATTCTGAATTTGGTATTTCCTGGTATTATACAACTACAGATTTTTATTTTACTGCAAATGATGGAACGCATGGCACAGAATTATATAAAACGGATGGAACAAGCAACGGTACTTCTTTAGTTGAAGATCTTAATCCGGGTATTGGTGGCTCAAATCCTTATCTATTTATGTTCCTGAATAATCACATTTATTTTACAGCAGATAATGGTGATAATGCTGATGGCGACCGGGACTTGTATATTATTGATGCAAGTGTTACGTTACCTGTAAGTTTGGTAAACTTTACTGCATCACTTGATAATAAAGCTGTTGATTTAAACTGGACATCTACTACAGAGATCAACACAAAAAATTATACTATCCAACGCAGTTATACTGGTTTGCAATTTCAGAATATCGGCAGTGTAAATGCTGCAGGCAACAGTAGCAAAAAATTAAGTTATCAGTTTACAGATGCTGATGCATTAAGCACAAACACCAATAAAATTTATTATCGTTTACAAATAACAGATAATGATGGGAAGGTTAGTGTTTCATCCATTGCAGCAGTAAATATTTCATCAAATGGAAACTTATTGGTGCTTTATCCAAATCCTGTTAAAGACAATTTAGTTTTAATTTCAAAAAACAATACTGGTAAAGCAACTATAAGAATAAGTAATGCTAATGGCAAAGTAGTTTTGACTAAGCAGCTCGAAAATGTGCAGGCAGAAAATCAAAATAAAATAAACGTTGCTGCATTGCCTAAAGGCGTTTATTATTTAGAATTTTTATCGGATAATAGTAAGCAAACAACAAGATTTATTAAATATTAAAATTTACAGCTTATTATAAAAGGTTTTTAAAATTTATAGATAAATAATGTAAGAAAAGAGGGTAAGTTTGTTTGCCCTCTTTTCTTTTTCAGCAACTTGATTAAATAATAACATGTTACAACTACCAAAGCGATTACAATCAATAGATATATTCAGGGCACTTACAATGTTTTTTATGATTTTTGTGAATGATGTAGATGGCGTAAAAAATATTCCTGAGTGGATAAAACATGTAGATAAACATACAGACGGGCTTGGTTTTGCCGATACAATATTTCCTGCATTTCTTTTTATTGTTGGTCTTTCTATTCCGTTTGCATTAAACAAAAGGTTAGAATCCGGTGAAAATAAATTTAAGGTTGCGCTGCATATAATTATGCGCTCGATGGCTTTAATTGTTATAGGTATTTTTCATGTAAATCTTGAAAATTACAGCGAAACAGCTTTACTACCCGAAGCTGTTTTTGAAATCATCATTACGCTTGCTTTTTTTCTAATCTGGTTAGATTATAAACAAAATATCAGTAATATATTTCAATACATTTTACAAGGCGCCGGCATTTTTATTTTAATTGTGATGGCATTTTTGTATAAAGGCGAACATCATCATTTAATTGTAGGTATGCGCCCGCAATGGTATGGAATACTTGGTTTAATTGGCTGGGGTTATTTAGCCAGTGCTTTAATTTATTTAATTACAAACGGCAAAATAAATTGGCAAATAATTGCACTTATTTTTTTTCTTTCTTTTAATGTAATCGCGCATATTTATAAAGGAACGTTTTTATATTTTTCAAAATATTTTCCGTTGCTTATTGGCAATGGTTCTATGGCAGGTTTTATTTTGTCGGGCGTTGTTGTAGCACTTATTTATGTAAGAAATAAAAATAATAATCAAAGTAAATTCTTTTTATGGCTGGGCTTTCTTGCTATAGCATTCACGGCATTTGGTTTTATAACAAGACCAATTGCAGGAATATCTAAAGATCATGATACGCCGGCATGGGTTGGTATTTGTATTGGAATAAGTATAGCTGTTTTTACATTGCTTATTTTTTTTGTTGATATAAAAGGCAAAGCAAAATGGTTTAATATTATTAAGCCAGCAGGAACAAGCACGCTTACATGTTATTTGTTGCCGTATATTCTATATTCTTTGCTTGCTGTTTGCAATATTGAATATCCTTATTTTTTTAATAAAGGAATTGGCGGGATACTTCGTTCTTTTGCCACAGCATTTATAATAATTTTTATTACAGGATTTTTAGAAAAGAAAAAAATACGATTGAAAATTTAAAGTATAATGTTATAAGTTAATGCCACCGCTTGCCTCAATGCGCTGGCCGTTTATCCAGCCTGATCTTTCATCACATATAAGTGCAATAACTCCGCCAATGTCATCAGCTACACCCGTTCTCCCAAGCGCCGTTTGAGAAGCTGCCATTTTCTTTCTTTCAGGATTGTTACGAAAAGCTGCATTATTAAAATCTGTTTCAATTGCACCGGGTGCAACTGTATTTACTGTTATTTTTTTTGCACCTGCGTCTTTGGCTAGGTAATGTGTGAATATTTCAATAGCACCTTTCATTGTTGCATACATAGAACAACCCGGCACTGCAAATCTTGTGGTGCCTGATGATATATTTATAATTCGCCCATTATTATTTATCACTGGCAAAAGTTGCTGGCACAAAAAATAAACACTCTTAAAATGAATGTTCATAAACTTATCAAAATCTGCTTCTGTTACTTTTTCAAAAGGAATACTATCGCCAACGCCGGCATTATTTATTAAAAAATCAAAACTGTTTACGGTCCATTTATTTTGCAATGCTGCTTTAAAATTTTGCACAAAATCATTGAGAGATTTAAAATCTGAAGAATCATATTGCAGTGCAAATGCTTTTCTTCCTTTTGCTTCAACATCTTTTACAACCTCTTCTGCCAGTTCTTTATTCGAGTTATATGTTATAATTATATCGTTGCCATTATCTGCTAAATGCAGCGCCATGCTTTTACCAAGTCCGCGGCTGCCACCGGTTATTAATGCTATTTTATTTGTCATAAAATTTATTGATTACTTGAAGAACTTTAATGTAACAATTATTGTGCAGAGATAATTAAGTTGAATAATTTATTTGTTATCATTCGGCTTAACAAAGTAACAACAAATGTTTTTATTTGTTTAAGCACTAACTTGTAGAATTTAATTCATTATTAGGTATCATAAAATGAAGACAAATAACTGGCCTGAAATTTCATTCATTGAAATAAAAGATACTTTGTTTACTGTGCAACTTTACACACAGATAGTTGGTAAGATCAGGCTAAAAACAATGCCCTGGCTAAATCATTCATGGCATGTAACATTATATGTTTCACCCGTTGGTTTAACTACAGGAACCATGCCTTATGCAAAAGGTATTTTTGAAATTGAGTTTAATTTTAATGAACATATTCTTACAATTAAAACCAGCAACGGCAAAGAAGAAGAACTGCAATTATTAGAACGTACAGTGGCTGATTTTTATACAACGCTTATGCTTAAATTAAAACAAGCCGATATTGATGTAACCATTTATCCGGTGCCCAATGAAATAGAAAATGTAATTCCATTTGAAGATGATCACACACATAAAACATATAATAAAGAACACATTCATAAATACTGGCAGGCATTAGTGCAGGTGCAGAAAGTATTTGTTGCCTTCAGGGCAGGCTTTCGTGGAAAATGCAGCCCGGTGCATTTTTTTTGGGGAGGATTTGACTTAGCCGTAACGCGTTTCTCAGGAAGAAAAGCCCCGCTGCATAAAGGCGTTATGCCTAATATCCCTGTAAAAGTAATGCAGGAAGCATACTCGCACGAAGTAAGCAGCGCTGGTTTTTGGCCGGGCAGCGAAGCTTTTCCACACGCTGCATTTTATTCTTATTGTTACCCAACACCTGCTGCGTTTAGCGAACAAGCTGTTGAGCCTGCTACAGCATTTTACAGTAAGGAAATGGGTGAGTTTTTTTTACTGTATGATGAAGTAATAAATGCTGATGATCCACAAGAAACATTGATGAAATTTCTTACCAGTACTTATGAAGCCGCTGCAAATACAGCCAATTGGAACAGAACAATTTTAGAATGTGATCTTTCATCTTTTGAAAAATAGATCTGCTATAAAATTTAAAATAATTTATGAAAAAAATATTTGCACAGATATCAAATTAATAAAGCAATTAAAAAGCACTAAAGAAGATATTTGCAAAGATTTTATAAATTAGGCGATGAATAAATGTATTTACAAACTTGCCAAAATGTTGCATTATTTAAGCCGCAAGGATTCGCCGCATCAGCACATGATAATAATAAAAAATAAAATTTAAAAATGAAAAATATTTTCTTGTTTGTATTTCTGTTGATAATCCAGCAAGTATTTAGTCAAAGCAAAACAGAAAGTTTTGATATGATTTTGCATGATGGATGGAATATGCAATCATCTCAAACTGCAACTGCTTCCGGCAAACAAATCACAGAAAAAATTTTTAATACAACAGGCTGGTACAATGTGTCTGTTCCAACAACCATTATTGCCGGGTTGCTCGCAAATCATGTATATAATTTTGATCCTTTCTATGCAAAGAATTTTGAAAAGCTTGAAGACAAACGTTTGGATAAAACATGGTGGTTTAGAAAGGAATTTAAACTGCCTGCATCAGAAGATAGTAAGAATGTAATTCTAAAATTACATGGTGTAAATTATAAAGCAAATATTTGGTTAAACGGAATTAAGATTTCAGATTCATCGCAGGTTAAAGGTCCGTTTCGCATTATTGAACTTGATGTAACAAAACACATAAATTATAATGGCAATAATGTTTTGGCACTTGAAATTATACGTCCTTTCAATCCAAATAAAAAAGATGGCGATCTCGCTATTGATTATGCAGACTGGATTCATTATCCACCAGATTACAACGGCGGTATTGTAAATAATGTTGAAATAAAAACGTATGATAAAGTTGGTGTGCAGTATCCATTGGTGACTACGCATTTTGATTTGCCTTCTTTAAGCATTGCACATTTAAGCGTGTATGCATTGGTAACTAATTATACAAATGCAGCACAGGATGCAGTTATAAAAGGAAAAGTAAATAGCGATGTAAGCTTTGAACAGCAAGTACATTTAATGCCGAACGAAAAAAAGCAAATCGTTTTTACTTCAGATGATTATCCGCAGCTAAATATAAATAGTCCGCGTATTTGGTGGCCATGGCAATATGGAGAACAACCATTAAATAAAATTTTCATCAGCGCAGAAACAGATAATAAAACAAGTAATTCTATTACTGAAAATTTTGGTATCCGCGAAATAACGTCAGCACTTATTAATAACGCATCCAGAGAATTTATAGTGAATGGAAAACCAATTATGCTGCGCGGCGCGGCATGGTCGCCTGACATTTTTCAGCGACATTCATTGCAAAGAGATGAACAGGAATTAAAATTGGTGCATGATATGAACATGAATATTGTACGCAGCGAAGGCAAATTTGAAGATGATGACTTTTATGATGTGTGTGATGAAAAAGGTTTACTTGTAATGACTGGCTGGATGTGTTGCGGTGCATGGCAGTATCCTGAAAAATGGAGTGGCGCAGAACATGCTGTTGCCATGGCAAGTGACAGCAGCATGATATATTGGTTGCGTAATAAAGCTTGTATTATGGTTTGGCTGAATGGCAGTGATATGCCGCCGCATGATACCAGTGTTGAAAGAAATTATCTGAGTATTGAAGATGCATTGCATTGGCCAAATCCACTTATATCAACAGCAGATGCAAGCCAGTCAAAAGTATCCGGTTTTAGTGGCGTAAAAATGAATGGACCTTACGATTGGGTGCCGCCTGCTTATTGGGAAAGCGACTCTGCAGAATATGGTGGCGCATGGAGTTTTGCAACAGAGATTTCACCCGGTCCTTCTATTCCGCCGTACGAAAGCTTAATAAAATTTTTGCCGAAAGATTCATTATGGCCAACCAACAGTGATTGGTTATATCATTGCGGCACGATGCAGTTTGGCAACACAAAAATTTTTGATAATGCATTGAATGAACGTTATGGAAAATCAGATGTTATAAAAAAATACCTCGCAAAAGCGCAACTGCAAAATTATGAAGGTCATCGCGCAATGATGGAAGCTTTTGGTTTGCATAAATATAATACTGCTACAGGCGTTGTGCAATGGATGTTAGCTAATCCATGGCCGAGCATAATATGGCATACTTACGATTATTATCTATACCCTGCCGGAACTTATTTTGGAATGAAAAAATCGATGGAGCCTTTACATGTTATGTATTCCTACACATCAAATGAAGTTGATATTGTTAATTCTTTATTGCAAAAATTTGATGGACTAACTGTAAAAGCAGATGTATATAATTTAGATGGAACAAATAAATATTCTAATACTATCACCACATCTGTTGGTGAAGATGGCACGCAAAAATGTTTCATCTTGCCGCAGATTAATGATTTATCAGGCACTTATTTTTTGCGGCTTGAACTGAACGATGAAAAAGGAAAAACGCAAAGTATAAACTGGTATTGGCTTTCTAAAAAATCTGATGATTTAAACTGGAAAAAATCACAATGGTTTTATACGCCTGAATCTTCGTTCGCAGATTACACTGCATTGAACAATATGCCGCAAACAAATTTAAATGTTGATTATAAATCAGACAAAAAATCGAACGAAACAAAACATACAATCCAAATTAAAAACACAGGTAAAACTATTGCATTTTTTGTACACCTACGTGTGCTTAAAGAAAAAAATGCGGATGATATTTTGCCGGTAATTTTTTCAGATAATTACATTTCACTGGCGCCCGGCGAAAGCAGAACAATTGAATGCAGTTATTTAAATAAAGATGCCGGTAATGCTACGCCATATATTTTAGTAAGCGGATGGAATCTCGATATAAAGGGAAGCAAAACAATTAAAGAAGCAGGGTTTGAATGAAAGGTCAATATTTAAATTCGGCTTTATCTTTTGCAATTTTTTCTTTAAAGAATTCTCGAAAGTTTTCATCCGCTCCTTTAAACAAATAAATATAATCACCGCGTTCACGCGCATAAAAATTTGTAACGCTGTCAACAATTGTTATTGTTTGAAATCCCTTTGCAAAATCGTGTTCTTTTTCATGCGAATCATCAGTTACCAAAACAAAATTTTTTATAACAATGTTTGAAGGTATCCAATATAAAAAACTTGCATTATCGCTATAAGCTTGCGGCAAATTATATTTTGTTGCATAATAATTTACTGCACCGGCCATTCCATAATTATTGCAAAAAATAAATGCATTTTGCTTTGTTTCGAAAATACGAAGAACAAGATAAACACTA
>CAXSDU010000044.1:18799-28552 GCA_964236165.1 uncultured Parafilimonas sp.
AAGCATTGAATAAGCTTTGGCAACCTTTTGAGCCATCTCTTTCCAGCCAAGCATATCAGAGAAATCCTGTGGCAACGGATGATTTTTTAAATCTTCCCATTTTAATGAGCCGGTTTTTTCAATATGCATTTTTACATATAAATCTGCAAGCGGTTGCGGTGGTAATACAGGTAGCAAAACAGGCACTGAAAGAAGTCCAAAACCAATTGCAAAAATCATTAAAGCATAACGCAAATATTTTCTTCTTTCTGCAGTAAATTTTTCAAGCGTAGTTGCGCCGAATGCAAACAGCGCCGGATAAACGCCGGCTGCATAATAACTTTTTCCATGACCTATTAATAATAAAATAATTACAAATACATATGCTAAGCCAATAAAACGATATTGTTTTGAACCAAGTGTATTAAACAATCCGGTTAACCATACAAAAAAACATGGCAGCATCATCATTAACTGGTCAATTAAAAATCCTGACGGATTTATGTATTGCAATTGCGTTTGCTGCAATTCATTCATATGTACAATAACAGGAAAATGATTTTGCCATTGCCAGATAAGATTCGGCAAAAAAATTATAAATCCTATAATTGAAGCAAACCAAAAATGTTTATTTGCAAAAACTGTTCTGTTCTTTGTAAATAAAAGTCCCAATAAAATACTTGCTGTATAAAATGCAACGGAATATTTACTTAGCATTCCTAAACCAACACTTACACCAAATAAATACAACCATTTATTTTCTTTTGTTTGGAAGAAACGGATAAAGCTAAAAGCAATCATCGTCCAGAAAAATATTTCAGGCGCATTGGGCTGAAATAAAAAAAACATTCTTAAATAAGCACCGAATAAAAATGAAAAAAATAAAAGAATTAATGCGAATGATTTGCCGCCAATAGATTGAATTATTTTACCTGCAATGATAAACGTAGCTGCGCCAAATATAGACGGTACAAGTTTTATCCAAAACATGCCATTGCCCAATACATTTATTATCCAGGCAAAAACGGAAAGCATTGGTGGCACTTCCATAAAACCCCATGCGAGGTGGTGCCCTTCTGCTAAATATAAAAATTCATCACGGTGCGGTTCGTAAACAGAATTCTGTAAAAAATACGGAATGATAATTCTAAGCAACGCAAGTATGTATAAAGCTGAGTTAGTTTTTTTCATGGTTTTGAATAAAGATAAAAAGTGTAGAAAAATTGAAGTCTTTGAATTTAATCTTTATAAATGAAAAGATTTCTCCTATTGTCGAAATGACGTTTAAAGTGATTATGATTAATTAAGCTCTCCGTACGTCATGTCAAGGAACGAGACATCTCACGATTCTAAAGTTGTAAGAATGCATAAATTTCTTTTATCGTCGAAATGACGATTTAACCATTATCTATAAATTTAGTTACACAACATATTATAACACTAACGGATTTAATTCAGAATCTATCAATGAACCAACAGGTTTACTGTTAAGCCATGTTTTTAAATCGTTTTCCTGCCATTTATTTTTGGGCACGATGATTTTTGCATTATCAGCGAGATAAATTACTGTCATTACTTCACGCATAGTTTCAGATTGATTGCCCGGCGCATTGTGAATCGTAAACCCATAATGCCAGGTTGCGTCGCCGGCTTTCATTGTGTTTGCACGTGATATATCAAACTTATTATCGCTTACATATTTATCAAATTCTGATTCTGATTTATCAGAAATTTCATAACTAAACACACTGCCGTTTTTATGCGAACCAGATGCAAACGTGAGCATGCCCATATCAATTGTTATATCAACCAGCGGCATCCACATCGTTATTGTATTCGTTGTGTCAACGGGCCAGTAATATTGATCCTGGTGCCAGGGCGTTGGTCCGCCACCTGCTTCTTTATACAAAGCCTGGTCGTGATAGATGCGCACATTTTTTACGCCTAATAAATCTGCCGCCACTTTTGCAAAACGTTTAGCCATCACAAATTTCTTCACAGCTTCATCATTACGCCATAAATTCATAATCTGCAAAAATGCTTTACCGTAAGTATCACGCTCTTCCATTTTGCGCTTTTCTGTATTGTATTTTTCTGCGGCACTTCTTATTACTTCATGGTAAACTTCAACTTCTTCCTTACTTAATAAACCTCGTGTAAGCGTATGACCTCTTTTACGAAACTCATTTATATTTTCTTCAGAAACTTTTATTTGATTATTAATGTCCGGCAATGATGTTGTTGTAAGCATATCGTAGATTTTTTTAAAAGTATATATATTCTTTCAAAAATATTTTAGTATGAAAGAATGATTAGCAAAATCGTTTATTGCAGTAATTGTAGTGTGTGTTTTATGCGATTGATGGTTTCTTCTTTGCCAATTAATTCTGCTATATTAAAAACATGCGGACCAAACTTTCCTCCAACTAACATTATACGAAATGGCAGTAATAAATCGCCGGGTTTTATTTGACTTGCTGCGGCGATTTCTTTAAATGATTTTTCAAGTTCATCATGTTGCCATGTTATGCTTAACTGATAAGTGCGAATTAATTCAGCAAAGAATTGTTGCTTATGTTCATTCCATTTTGGTTTGATCGATGCTATATCAATTTCTTTTGGTAATTGAAAAAAGAAAGATGATTGCTGAATAAAATCAGGCAATAAAAAACAACGATCTTTAATCAGATCAATAACTTTTGCTAATAATTCACCACTATTAATTTCTATTCCTGCATTAACTAGAGTTTGATTAACTGAAGGCTGTAAAAAATAAGGCGCTAATTTTTTTATCCATTCATGATTGAACCATTTTGCTTTTTCATAATCAAATTTTGCACCTGCCTTATGCACACGTTCAATAGAAAACCTTTCAATCAATTCATTAATTGTAAAAATTTCCTGTTCAGTTCCATCATTCCAACCTAACAAAGCAAGAATATTTATAAATGCTTCAGGCAAAAAACCGCGTTCACGAAAACCATTTGTAATTTCACCTGTTTTCGGATCTGTCCAGTTCATCGCAAACACAGGAAAACCTAAACGATCACCATCACGCTTACTTAATTTTCCTTTGCCATCAGGCTTTAATATTAAGGGAAGATGCGCCCATTGCGGCATGTTATCTAAACCAAATAAATATTGCCATAATAAAATATGTACAGGAGATGAAGGCAACCATTCTTCACCACGAAAAGCATGTGTAATCTTCATTAAATAATCATCCACAACAACAGCTAAATGATATGTTGGCATTCCATCAGCTTTCAATAAAACTTTATCGTCAACCTGTGATGTATTAAAACTTACTTCACCGCGAATCATATCAACAAAACTTACCGTTTCATTCTCCGGCATTTTAATTCTAATAACATAAGATGTGTTTGCTTTTAATAAGTTTTGCGTTTCATCATTGCTTAATATTAATGAATTTTTCATTTCATTGCGTGAAGAAATATTGTATTGAAAATTCGCTACAATTTTTCTTTTTTCTTCCAACTCTTGTGATGTATCAAATGCATAATATGCCTTGCCATCTTTAATTAATTGTTCAATATATTGTTTATAGATTTCTTTTCGTTCACTTTGGCGATAAGGTGCATATTCGCCGCCATGCATAACACTTTCATCAGGCTCTAATCCACACCATTTCAAACATTCAAAAATGTATTCTTCTGCACCTTCAACAAAACGGTTTTGGTCTGTATCTTCTATGCGTAAAATGAAATCTCCGTTATGATGTTTTGCAAATAAATAATTAAATAAAACGGTACGCATTCCGCCAATGTGCAAACCGCCTGTTGGTGATGGCGCAAAACGTACTCTCACTTTTTTGTTCATGCGGCGAAATTAATAATGTAAAATTTATTACATCAACTATTCATCACTGTTCAATAAATTTTACTAATTATTACGTGGAGGATTTGGTGATTTCACAATCTAATAAGTACAGTATGAATAGATTAATATACATGGATAACGCAAATAAGTCTGCAATTGTTTTGCTAAAAAAATATAATTTTTAAAGCTGAAAATAGTTTGAAAGCTCTTCTATATTTGACCTGTACGATTGATAATTTCTCCTGCTGATCAGCATAATAAATTTATATGGAAACAATCATCTCTGTGCAACATGTAGTGAAGAAATACAAAGAAGTTACAGCAGTAAATGATATAAGTTTTGAACTTTACAAGGGAGAAATTTTCGGATTTCTTGGTCCGAATGGTGCAGGGAAAAGTACCACCATAAAAATGCTGACAACTTTATTACAACCAACCAGCGGCGAACTAACATTAGCCGGAAAAAATGTAACGAAAGAACAAGATGCTGCAAGAAAAGTTTTTGGAATTGTGTTTCAGGATCCAAGCCTTGATGGCGAATTAACAGCACTTGAAAATTTACAACTGCATGCCGTTTTATATAAGCTGAATAAAAAAGAGTCGCCCAAACGCATACAGGAATTATTAACGCTGGTGGAGTTATGGGAAAGAAAAGATTCGTTGGTAAAAACGTTTTCCGGCGGCATGAAACGCAGGCTTGAAATTGCAAGAGGCTTATTACATCATCCGCAGATTCTTTTTTTAGATGAACCAACATTGGGTTTGGATGCGCAAACAAGAAATCTTTTATGGAATTATATTCAGCAGTTGAATGAACAGGAAGGAATGACTATTTTTTTCACAACACATTATCTTGGAGAAGCAGAAGAAGTTGCCGACCGAATTGCGATTATAGATCATGGGAAAATTGTTGCGTTGGGAACATCGGAAGAATTAAAAGCTCGAACAAAAACAGATAACCTTGAAAAGGCTTACCTGCAATTAACAGGCACTGCACTGCGTGATGAAACATTAAGCAGTGCAAACAGTAAAAAAGAAAGCATAAGAAGAATTATGAACCGGTAAATTTTTTTATATGGGTACCATTTATATTTTATGGCTTCGTCAAATGAAGAAATTCAAACGCTCAGGTGTTCGAATGTTTTTAGCAGTTTTGCAACCGTTAGTTTATTTTTTAGCATTGGCTATGGCTTCAATTCAATATTTGAAAAAGCCGGTCAAGGCAGTTATGTACAATTTATTATGCCTGGTGTGATTGCGCAAACCATTTTATTTAGCTGTATGTTTTGGGGCGCAAATATTTTATTCGACAAGCAATTTGGCTTTTTGAAAGAAACATTGGTTGCACCTGTTTCAAGAACATTGGTAATGATCGGCGGCGCATTAGGCGGCGCAACTATCGGTGTTATTCAAGGTGTAATTTTATTTATTGTTGCACTAATATTTGGATTTCACCCGTATAGCTGGTTTGCACTTTTTACAACATTAATATTTATGGTGATGCTGGCTTTTGCAATAGTATGTTTTAGTTCTGCAATTGGCGCTGTTGTAAATGATATGCCGAGCTTTGCCGCAGTTACAAATTTTTTGGTGGTTCCGCTTTTCTTTTTATCTGGCTCAATGTTCCCGCTGAATAATATTCCTGGTGTGATGAGAATAATTGCGGCAATCAATCCTTTATCATATGCAGTTGATGCAATGCGTGCAACATTAATCAATCAAAGTCATTTTGGGTTAACAACAGATTTTATTGTAATGAGTATAACGTTAGTTGTTTTGTTTGGGTTTTCTGTTTACAGGTTTAAAAGAATTGAAGTGTGAATTTGAGTTCGTCATTCGACGAAGAAGAAATCTCTATTGTTTATTTTTAATGGCAGGAATTCAAGGGATGCTTTTTTACCTCGACATGACGAGAGAAAATACTTACCAATAATTAGCTTAATTATTTTCTGAAAGTTTAAGCTTATTCTTTTCATCAATAAAATCTAAAACTTCATCTTTACCTTGTTTTGAAACAGCACTTGTAATAAAATATTGGGGAAGAAACTGCCAGCTTTCACGCATCTTATCAAAGAATAATTTTACGTTGCGTTCAACGGCGCCGGGTTTTTCTTTATCGGCTTTTGTAAACACAATTATAAAAGGCAATTGCCATTCTCCAATATCATTTACAAAATCAAAATCTATTTGTTGCGGTTCGCGGCGCACATCAATCAATATAAAAATATTCAACAAATTTTCGCGTTTGCGCAGGTAATCTTCAATCATCCGGCTCCAATGTTTGCGGTTTTGTTGTGAAGTTTTTGCATAACCATAACCAGGTAGATCAACCAAAAACCAATTTGTATTTTTCTTTGATTTTCCTGTTACACTTTCAATTATATAATGATTAATAAGCTGTGTTTTGCCCGGCGTATTCGAAATTTTTGCAAGTTTGGAATTATTGCAAAGCATATTTATTAAAGATGATTTACCAACATTGCTTCGTCCGATAAACGCATATTCGGGACGATCTGGTTTCGGGCATTTATCGTACGACGGACTTGAAATAATGTATGAAGCTTTTGTAATAAGCATTTGCAAACTTAACGCAAACATGTTTTCATGAGCCAATGAAAGTGATGCCGCTAATGCTGCATTATTGGTGCTAATACAACAAACTGATGTAAAATATAAATTTCAGCACAGAGCATTAATGCTGCAATTGCATAAGGAAACAAATGCAGATATTCAAATGTGAATGGCTGTTTTTTTTGAGGATTTGAAATGATTCTGTCCACGGGAAAATTTTAATCAAAATACAAAATGTGTTGAAAATAATAGCACTTAATATATAAGCGGTTAAAGGTCTTGTTTATCTTCCAAACTATCTTTGGGATATTCAGATGTTAATTCTTTTTTATCGTGTCGCTCCATGTGATAATTATATTCTTTTCAGCATTGGTTAATTTTGCATTTGTATGAATTAAAGTGTAAGACGACATTGGCATTTCTTCTTTGTTAGGTACTTGATGGATTTCATTCTATCATATTGCCTGGAAATTTTATAAGTTGCAAACTCATCGAAATTTAATTTCATCTTTCCCTGTATTAATATGGTCATTCATCCACCAGGCAAACGGCTGAATATTGTTATACCACGGATAGCGTGTGTTATTACTGTGGCAATCTTTACAAGTTTTTGATAATATAACATCAACATTCGCAGGAACTGTGAACAATGCAGAAATATTTGCTGTTTGATTTAGAGGATGAATATTTTTTTAGGCCGGATAAATTGAATTATAACTAAAATTATAAGTAAAATGAATAATACTTTTTTCATTGAATAGAATACTACTTGTTTGTGGCAAGAATATTTCCCGTCATTTCTTTTGGAATTGGCAAACCCATGAAAGTTAAAATAGTTGGCGCCATATCACCAAGCTTACCAGGTTTTATTTCGCCTTTCCAATCTTTATCAATTATAAAAAAAGGAACAAGGTTTAACGAATGCTGTGTATTGGGTGAGCCATCTTCATTTATTTCATAATCTGCATTGCCATGATCTGCAGTAAGGAAAATAGTATAACCATGTTCAAGCGCTGTAGTTACAACTTTTTCAGTGCAGCTATCAACTGTTTCAACTGCTTTTATTACTGCATCCCAAACACCGGTATGACCCACCATATCTGCATTTGCAAAATTCAAACAAATAAAATCTGCATATTCTTTTTCTATTTCCGGCAATAATTTTTCTGTTACTTCATAAGCGCTCATTTCAGGTTTTAAATCGTACGTTGCCACTTTTGGTGAAGGGACCATAATCCTGCTTTCTCCATTAAACGGCGCTTCTCTCCCGCCACTAAAAAAGAAAGTTACATGCGGGTATTTTTCTGTTTCTGCAATACGTATTTGTTGCTTATTATTTTGTTCAATAATTGCACCCAGCGTATCATTTAAATTATCTGTTTCAAAAATGATGTGTACGTTTTTAAAATTTTTATCATACTCTGTCATAGTTGTATAATATAATTTCAACGGATGCATTTGCTGTTCAGGATATTCATTTTGTGTAAGCGCCGCAGTAATTTCACGGCAACGGTCTGTTCTAAAATTAAAACAGATTACTGCATCACCATCTTTTATAGTTGCAATAGGTTGTTGCTCTGCGTTTAAAATAACAGTTGGTTTAATAAATTCATCTGTAATATTTTTAGCATAAGATTGTTCAACTGCATTAACTGCATCAGTTATTTTATTGCCTTCGCCTTTAACCATGGCATCATAAGCAAGCTTAATTCTTTCCCAGCGTTTATCACGATCCATCGCATAATATCTGCCGCTTACACTTGCAATTTTTCCTACATTATTATTCAAATGTTCCTGTAAACTTTTTATAAACCCCAAACCGCTTTTCGGGTCTGTATCACGACCATCTGTAAATGCATGCACAAAAACATTACTTAAACCCTGCTCTTTGCAAACATCTACAATTGCTTTTAGATGTGAAGTATGAGAATGTACGCCGCCATCACTTACCAATCCAATTAAATGCAAAGCTTTATTGTTTGATTTTGCATATTTAAGTGTGTTTAATAAATGTTCATTTTTATGAAACTGATTATTACGAATAGAAACATTTATGCGTTGTAATTCCTGGTAAACGATTCTGCCGGCGCCAAGGTTTAAATGCCCAACTTCGCTATTACCCATTTGTCCTTCAGGCAAACCAACTGCTTCGCCGCAAGTTGTTAAAGTCGTGTTTGGATATTTGCTGTATAAGCTGTTAACGAAAGGTGTTTTAGAATGTTGAATAGCATCGGATGAATATATTTTTCCTAATCCCCATCCATCCATTATAATTAGCATTGCCCGTTTACTTGTCATGGCGTAAAACTACATTCTTTTCATGTTTATGTTATTTGATTTTTCTATAGTTACAGGAATTTTTTCAAAAAATTTTATAGTGTATTTCACAATTGCATAACTATGTTGCTTAAACAATAACAAGTATCTTTAGTCTGTTATAATATAGAAATTTAAAATGAAAAAGATCTTTACAATACTCGGGTTTTTGTTTTCAATTGCAGCTTTTTCGCAAAGTGATAATGCAGTTATTACCGCTTTAAAAGCTGTAAACGTTAATCAGTTCACAAATTATTTTAATAGTTCTGTAGATGTAAAACTTCCTAAACTAAGTGAATTGCAGAACGCAAATAAAGTTGAAGCATCTAGTGCAGTTAAAAGTTTTTTTACTGCTAATAATATAAATGGTTTTGAAATTATTTCGCAGCGAGAAATGAGTGGCACAATGTACATAGCCGGTAAATTAAAAAGTGATTCACAGGATTATAATTTAACTGTTATGCTTAAAAATAAGGGCGATGATATTTCGGTTATAACAGTAAGAATAAATTAAATTTCTCCCCCGCTTTGCGGGGTTTTTTTTACAACAACTTCTAAGTTTTATTCTGCATAAAACGTACAACCTTTGTAATTATATTTCTTGGAAAAAAGCGAGGACTCTGCGCCATTAAATAATTTATCATTCCATGTATAGCAACTTTTTTTCCACGCATCATTGCTTTATAACCATAAGCAGCTACGTTAGCACTGGTAGATAACTGGCTGCTTTCAAATAATTTGTTACCATGCAAATCAGCTGCATCTGCAAAACCACTATCTGTTGCACCCGGGCAAAGTGCCGTAACTGTTACACCTTTCCCTTTCAATTCATTTGCCATCGCTTCACTCAATAACAATACATAACTTTTTGTAGCAAAATAAACTGCCATCATTGGACCAGGTAAAAATGCTGCCGTTGAAGCAACATTCATAATTCTGCCTTTCTTTTTTTGCACCATGTCGTTTGCATATAACCAGCTTAAACGCGTAAGTGCTTTAATATTTACATCAATCATTGCATTTAATTTATGCCAGTCTGCTTCATGA
>CAXSDU010000045.1:0-423 GCA_964236165.1 uncultured Parafilimonas sp.
AGGAAATTGAAAGTTTAACTGCACAGCCAATTATTGGTGAAATAATGGCTGAACCAACAAAGAACACAATTATGACGTTGCCTAATCAAAGAACGTTTGTAGCAGAACAATTTCGCAAACTGCGTACAACGCTTAAATATTTAGGCATTAATTCTACCAAGCATAAAAGAATACTAATAACATCTTCTATTTCGGGAGAAGGCAAAAGTTTTGTTGCTGCTAACCTTGCATTAAGTCTTGCTATCTCCGGCAAAAAAACAGTGTTACTCGATTTTGATCTTATCAATCCATCTCTGAGCAACAAATTAAATATGGAGCAACGTAAAGGCATAACAGATTTTGTATTGAATAAAGCTGAAGTGGATGACATAATTTATGCAACAGATCTGCATGATAATCTTTCAATCGTTACATCCGGAGGAA
>CAXSDU010000045.1:433-8311 GCA_964236165.1 uncultured Parafilimonas sp.
CTGCAAATTCTTCTGAACTTTTGGTTGGTGATAAAGTTGAAGAGTTACTTAATTATCTTGATGCAATATATGATTATATAGTTATTGATACGGCACCTGTTACACCTGTTACAGATGCTTATATCTTATCACCTTTTTGTGATGCAACATTATTTATAGTGCGGCATGCTTATACTCCAAAAATATTTATAAGTCGTATTGATGAAAACAATAAAATAAATAAGTTAAATAATGTAGGTATAGTTTTCAATGGCGTAAAAACCAGGGGAATAATGAGCAGGAACTATGGTTATGGATATGGTTATACTTACACCGACAGGCAAAAGAAAAGGTTGATGGTTTAAAGTTTTTAATCTGTAAAAAACGCCTCCGGTTTCCAAAAAATTTACTAAAAAAAATTAACTCCGTAAGAGAGATTGGCGAAGCCCTGTAATAGAGAATAAAATGGAAACAGAAAAAAAATGGTACGCGGTTTACACAAAAGCTAACTGGGAAAAAAAAGTTAGCAACCTGCTGGTAAAATATAAGATTGATAACTTTTGCCCTTTAAATAAAGTAGTAAGGCAATGGGCAGACAGAAAGAAAACTTTATACCAGCCATTATTTAGCTGTTATGTGTTTGTGCATGTTTCTGCTGATGAACATTTACGAGTAAAACAAACTGATGGAATTTTAAATTTTGTTCATTGGTTAGGCACACCAGCAATAATTAGAGATGAAGAAATTGATGCATTAAAAGATTTTTTAAATACTTACAACGATATAAAACTTGAAAAGATTCAAGTTGATGTGAACGTGAATGATAAAATAAAAATTACAAATGGAGCGCTGATTTGCAAAGAAGGAAATGTTTTAGAAGTTAGAAATAATACAGTAAAAGTTTTATTGGCATCGCTCGGTTATGCGCTCGTTGCCGAAGTAAGTAAATCAAATATTGAAATTATAAATTCGGGTTACCAAAACCGGAAAGAACAAATTAATTATTCTGCTTAGTATAAACATTAATCATATTTATTTAAACAATAATGAAAACAGCATTAATAACGGGTGTAACAGGACAAGACGGTTCTTATCTTGCAGAATTTCTATTAGAAAAAGGTTACATGGTTCATGGTATTAAAAGGCGTTCCTCGCTTATAAATACCAAACGTATCGATCATTTATACCAGGATCCGCATGAAAAAAATGTAAGATTTAAACTTCATTACGGAGACCTCACAGACAGTACAAACATCATCCGCATTATACAGGAAGTAAAACCGGATGAAATTTACAACCTGGCTGCAATGAGCCATGTAAAAGTAAGTTTTGATACACCTGAATACACCGCAAATGCTGATGGAATTGGTACTTTACGAATACTTGAAGCTGTACGGCTTTTGGGTTTGGAAAAGAAAACAAAAATTTACCAGGCATCAACATCAGAATTATACGGGTTGGTACAGGAAGTGCCTCAAAAAGAAACAACACCATTTTATCCGAGAAGCCCGTATGGTGTTGCTAAATTATACGCTTACTGGATTACTGTAAATTATCGCGAAGCATATAACATGTTTGCATGCAATGGAATTTTATTTAATCATGAAAGCCCGCAACGTGGCGAAACATTTGTAACAAGAAAAATTACAAAAGCTGTTGCGGCAATTGCAATGGGTTTACAAGAGCGTTTATATCTCGGCAATCTTGATGCAAAACGCGATTGGGGACATGCAAAAGATTTTATAGAAGCCATGTGGCTAATACTTCAGCAGAAAAAACCGGAAGACTTTGTAATTGCAACAGGCATTACTACTTCTGTGCGTGAATTTGTAAGGCTGGCTTTTGAAAAGGCAGGAGTACAAATTGCTTTTTCGGGCGAAGGAATAAATGAAAAAGGCATCGTTATATCTTGTAATAATCAATTGTTTGATTTAGCAGTTGGCAAAGAAATTGTTTCTGTTGATCCTGCCTATTTCAGACCGGCTGAAGTTGATCTTTTAATTGGCGATGCATCTAAAGCAAAAAACAAATTGGGTTGGCGGCCTAAATATGATTTAAATGCATTGGTAAGTGAAATGGTTGAAAGTGATATTGAAATGTATAAAATGCACGGTGCTAATTACGCTTACAGTTTTGCAGAAACAGATTAAGCTTTACGCATAAATATGATTTTCTAAACCTATCCCCTTGAAAAAAGCATATATAATTTTAGCACATAAAAATCCGGAACAGTTGAACCGCTTAATGCATCAACTTGATGATGACAAATCCGAATTCTATTTACATGTTGATAAAAAAGCCGATATAAATGCTTTTAAAAACGCTATAAAGCCGAATGAAAAAATTAAATGGGTAAAAAGGGAACAAACTGAATGGGCAAGTTATAAATTAGTAGTTGCTGTTCTTAATGCATTACAACACATAAAAAAAAATAGTAAATCATTCGACAGAATAATTTTATTGAGCGCACAGGACTATCCCATTAAAGATAACAGTTTCATTGATTGTTTTTTTCATACTTCACCATATTCTGTATTTATTGAGTATTTCACAATACCAAGTGAAAAATGGCAACCACATGGTGGTTTATACAGGATAAATAAATATTATTTAGGAAGTGGTATCAGTAAAAAATATTTTGGCAAAACCATAAATTTTTTGTCATCAGTTTTTCCGGTTTTGAAACGTAAAGAGTTTAAAGAAATTATTCCTTTTGCTGGCTCGCAATGGTGGACAATAGATGGATATACTTTAAATTATATTGTTGATTATGTAAAGAAAAACCCTGCTTTTTTAAAATTTCACAAATACACATTTGCTGCTGATGAGGTTTTTTTCCAGTCAATTTTATTAAATGCAAAAGATGAAGTATTGCTGAAAAGTATTTCTAATAATAATAAAAGATTTTATAAATGGATAAATACATCGAATGCACATCCTGATATTTTAATGGAGAAAGATTTAACTGAAATAACAAAATCAAATGCACTTTTTGCCAGAAAGTTTGATACAGAAATTGATGAAAATATTTTAAATAAAATTGATAGCGGCTGTTTGAAAGATAATAAACTTATAAGTAATAAACTGGATGTTTTAATTGTAATACCTGTTGGACCTCAGGCTTCAATTTCTTTTACAATTGATACAATAAACAGTATTTATTATAACATCATCAGCACATTTAAAATTATTATAATTGATGATTCGCAAACTGGCATTGGTAAGCAAATAAAAAATCATTTTCCTGAGGTTGATTTGCTTGTAACTGAGAAAAATAACGGGCGGCTTTGTGGTTTATATATAACGCTCTGTACTGCTTTTAAGCATGCTATCGATAATTACGATTTCAATCTTCTTTTTAAAGTAGATACTGATGCGCTTATCATTAATAAAAATCCGGAAGCAGAAGCGCTAAAACTTTTTAATAGTGATGAATCTATTGGTATGGCCGGGCAATATCTTTTAAATTATAATGGTACTAAATGGGATTTATCCTGGCCGCGTGACAGGTTATATACAGATATGTACTCATGGAAAATGGTACATCATCTTTTTTCAAACATTAGTTTAAAAAAATGGTATAAAAAAGCTCTCCATAATGGTTATATAACAGGTGAAAGTGTTTTTGGCGGTGCTTATTTTTTTAGCGCAAAATGTTTAAAAGAACTTGATAAGGAAGGACTTCTTCCGTTTAAAAACTTTAAAAATCTAAAGCTTGAAGAAGATCATTTGTTCAGTTTATTGGTTAAGGCTATTGGATATAAACTAAAAGATCTTTCCAATGGTTTTCTTCCTTTTGCCTGTTCCTGGCGTGGCTTGCCGGCTCCTCCGGAAGAACTATATGAAAAAGGAAAAAAGATAATTCATTCCACCCGCTTTTGGGATACAACAAATGAAGAACAAATAAGAAATTTCTTTCAGCAAAAAAGATTAGCATAACATAATTTTCAAACCCATGAATACATTTTATGAAATTGTAGTGGTGATACCAATTGGGCCGGATTCCAACCCGGCTTACATAATTGATACTGTAAAAAGTTTTACACATTATTGCAGTTCATCCTATAAAATCATTTTGTCAGATGATTCTCAAAAAAACATCAGCTCAGATATAGCAAAACAATTTCCTGATATAGATGTATTGCATACCCGCAAGCAAATGGGCAGCATGTGCGGCTTGTATATTTCATTGGCAAATGCATTTAGTTATGCGCTGCAGAAGTATGATTTTAAGTTATTATTTAAAGTAGATACCGATGCGCTGATTATAGGAAATGCACCTGAAAAAGAAGCGCTGCGTTTTTTCAAAGAAAATCCATCAATAGGAATTGCGGGGCAATATCCTTTAGATTATAATAGTATGCCATGGGACACTAAATTTCCTAAAGACAGGATTATTAATGGTACTACAAGCTGGAAGTTTATTAAAAGACCAATAGGAAATTATTTCTTAAGAAAAATATACATTAAAGCAAAAAAGAATGGTTACAATGCAGGTGAAAGCGTTTTCGGTGGCGCATATTTTATGAGCAGGGCTTTGCTTGAAAAATTGAATGAAGAAAAATTGTTGCCTAACTATTATTTCTCAAATCTAAATTTAGGAGAAGACCATTTATTTTCTCTGCTTGCAAAAGCAACAGGTTTTGAATTGGGCAATCTTGCCAGTAATAATATGCCGTTTGGTTGTGCATGGAAAGGTTTACCTGCATCGCCTGAACAATTAAAAAACGATGGCAAAAAAATTATACATTCTGTAAGGCAGTGGAAAGAAATGGGTGAACATGAAATAAGATCTTATTTTAAACAAGACCGGGATATAAAACAACCTTCTTTGATTAAAGAAGGAGCATAAACTTTTAGTTACTATAATGGATAAAAAAGTTTTAAGATGGAATTATGTTTTCCAGTATGGATGGGTTTTAACCAATGTGTTTAATTCCATTCTGCTGTTACCGCTTTATGTAAAAAATATAGATGCTAGCACCCTTGGTATCTGGCTTGCAACTAATAGTGTGCTTGGATGGATGACACTTGTTGACCCGGGTGTTGGTGAGGTATTACAACAAAAAATTGCAGAACTAAGAGGCAGTAAAGCTTTTAATGAAATTGGTAACTTAATTGGTTCAGGATTTATTGCTTCAGCAATTATTCTTATCATTTCTGTTATTATAGGATTGATTTGTTATTTCTCAATTGGTGCTATTATTAACAAAGATATTTCTCAGTATCCGCATGTTTCAATGGCACTCTTAATTTCCATAATTTCAACCGGAGTATTACTTGTTTCATTCACAATGTCAGGCATAAATCAAGGCTTGCATAATTCATCACATGTTGCTATTTCATCACTCTCCGCCAACTTTTTATTTCTTAGCGTTAATATAGTTTTCTTGTACATGGGCATGGGTGTTATTTCAATTGCGTTTGCAAATTTGTGCCGCGCTTTATTCATAACCATATATAACATTGTTGCCATGCGCAAATCAATGAGTAAAGAAAATCTGGAGATGACATTTGAGAGAAAATATTTCAAACAATTCATTAAAATATTTTCATTCACTTCTGCATCAAAAATTATTTCTGGTATTGCTTATGGTTTAGATATGATTGTGTTAGCACGATTTATTCCTCCTGCAATGATCACTATTTATGAAATTAATAAACGACCTATCAACTTCACAAGTACTTTGATCGGCAGGCATTCTGTAGCACTAATGCCTTCTATTTCACATGCTAAAGGAAGTGGTGAAGAATCATCTATAAAAAATCTTATAAAAAAACAATTTAAGTTTTATTGTTATGCTTCTTTGTACGCCTCTTTTGTTTTTATATTTTCTTATAAATATTTAATCACGTTATGGATGGGTACTGACAAATATGCCGGCGATAATATTATGTATATGCTTGTTGCTTTATCCTTTTTAAGCCTTGTTGCCTACTTCATGTCAAACGTTCAATACGCTTTGGGAGATATTAAAAAGAACAGCAGTTTCAATATCATAAGAAATCTTATTTATGCTGTTCTTATATTTTTTGCGGCACGTTATTACGGCATTGTCGGAACATTAGCTGTTTCTGTTTCACTTATGTTTGTTGCAGATTTTTTTTACTTCACTTATAAGGTGCACAAACTTGGTTTTTTAGATTTTGATTTTATAAAAGACACCTTGTTTAAGTGGTTATTAATTATTCCACTGTCACTCATATTCGGTTTTGGTCTTCGCTCTTTACTGCTTAATATTTTAAGCAGTCAAATAATTTTTCCACAGATTATTGTATTAACAGCTGTATTTAGTCTTTTTTTTATTGTGTTATTATTAATGATTGATGCTGATTTAAGAACAAACGCAAAAATTTTCAAGAATAAAATTCTTTTCAATCTTGCTTTTAAAAGATAATAATTAAAATAGATGCAATGTCCAGGTTAATTGTAATGCTTCGTATAAAAGATGGAATGTTTTGGCTGAACGATTGGCTTGCCTGCTATGAAAAAATTGCTGATAATATTGTTGTGCTTGATAACGGTTCAACCGATGGTAGTTATGAAACTTTAAAGGCACATGCTAAAGTTGCATCAGTTATTCGCACAACTGGTTATAATGAAGGTCGTGATAAAAATATGTTGTATGCTGAAGTAAGAAAATATAAACCGGATTGGTGTATTTGGGTTGATGTGGATGAGATTTTTGAACCGCAATTAACACGTAAGCATTTTGATAAATTAATGAACAAAACGTTCGTAAACAAATATGGTTTTAGAAGATTTCATTTTACCGATACAACGCATTTTGCAGCATCATGGTTTCGCTTAAGTTATTCTTCCGGTCATGACAGGATTATGTGGCGTGAATCACCAACTGGTTATTTTGAAAACTTAATTATTGATTCACCAAATGTAAAAGGCATTAAAGGCTTGAAGTTAAATACGTATTTCAGGTTAAAACATCTTGGTTATATAACTAAAGATATTGTTGATAAAAAAGCAGCGATTTACAGAAAAATTATTCCTGAAAAGGAATCAACCTTTCAGGAAATGTATATGCATGGCGAAAAAAGAATTAGATGGATTAATAACCGGCGCAACGTACAGGTTATTGCACTTAATATATTTTTGGATATTTTATTATTGAAAAATCTAAGTTTAAAAGCTTTAAATAAAATATTTAATCTTTTTAAAAAAGAAAAGTTAGTTATTCAGCAGCAGCCTGTTGCTGAAAATGTGTTTACAAAAAACAAAGAAAATGCAACTGTTTTTTCAGAAAACTAATTACCTAAAAAGGAAGAATGAATTCAGCAATCAGAATATTTAAATATCGCTTTTATGTAAAAGAACTATTGATTGTTTTTTTTGCATACCTGCTGATGGAAAATATTTTTTCCTGGCTTTTTATACAAGACCAGTTATACATAGAATATTATGAAAAGGCATTAAGCATTTTCATTTTTGGTTTTATGCTATATAAATTTCCTGCTTTAAAAACTTCAGAAAAACTAGGTATCGGAATATTTACTGTGTTGCTATTGCGTATGGTAATACAATACTTTTTTTGAGCAATTTACCATGTTCACCGTTTTGTATCCTGTTGTATTTGCATTGTTCATTAAATATATGTGCAGGTTATATGATCTGGATTTACTTGAAATTATTGCAAACTTTTACCTGGTTACTTATGTAGTTTTCATGGCAATTTTCGGACATGGATTTTCTTTTAATCTTGCCACAGTTGTTATGGATGATTATGGTCCGTTTTCGGGCGATACACGCATTATTCATGCTGTGTCAATCTTAATGATCATAATACCGATGTTGTGGTACTTGCATCAATATATAACATTAAAAAAAGGAAAATTTCTTATACTGTTTTTGATTTGCTGTATAATTATTTTAATTCATCAGCA
>CAXSDU010000045.1:8321-28028 GCA_964236165.1 uncultured Parafilimonas sp.
CGTATACATTTTTGCTATATCAAGAAACAAAAAAAATATAGTGCCGAAATTTTTCAGGCTTGGTGCTGCCGCAGCAGTTTTTATATTTATTATTTACTACATCGTTTACTGTATCGATCCGCATTTTTTAAGTTTTTTGTCTGATAGATTTAGTGAAATATTTAATCCTGCAAAAGAAAACAGCACGGGCGATTTCCGTATTCAGCAAAGCGAAGTATATGGTAAAATGTTTTTGCAGCGACCAGTTTTCGGATGGACATTTGAAGGTTTTGAAATGCCAAATCCTATGGTTGATTGGTGGCCGGCAATGACTGGTCAGCATTTTCATGAAGGATACATTGAAATGCTTTTTTATGAAGGCATAGCCGGATTTTTATTAAAATATTTTTTCTTGTTTTATCTTGTAATTAAAGCCTTCAGCAAAAAATTATCGCCTCAGTCTATTATACTTATTTCATTTGCCGTTTCCGGGTTGGTGTTTTCTTTTAGCTATGTACTGCCACTTATTTTTTGGGGTCATGTGGGTTTATGTTTATATTATGTTGAACGGGATACGCAACAATATAATCGTCAATTTAAAACAACTGCAAATCCTTCATAATAAAAAGGTTTACACTGTGAATTATATATGTACATGGTTTTGTGCGGATGAAAAAGGTGAAGAAAGCCTTTTCCCTCAAACAGGAAAAAGTTCTTCATCTAAAGAGCATCAGGATATTTACTGGCGCTGTATTCTTGTATTTTTTATAACCAGCAAACGCTTTAATAAAAATGAAAAACATATCCTGTTTACCAATGTAAAATCACTGCCGGTAGTAGATGAAAAAAGTATTACAAAAATTTTAGAAACACTTGGTGTAGATGTGATTTTTACTGATTTTAAATATAAAACACCCAAAGGTTATTACGGTCATTTTCAAAACCAGTTTTATGAATTTTCTATACTTGAATACATTGCAAACAATAATAATAATTTAAAAGATCAATATTTAATTCTTGATTCAGACTGCATATTTATTAAGCCGGCGAATGAATTATTTAACGAAGCAAAACCAACAGGATTTTTATCTTTTAGAGATGATGTAAAGCCGGATTACGTAATAAATGGATTAAGCAGAAATGACCTTAAAAGTTTATACGAAATTTTATTGCATAAAAAACTTAATGAAATTCCTGATTATTATTTAGGTGAATTTTTGTTGTGTAGTGTTGAAAATATTAAAATGATATTCAACGATTTTAAATTGTTATGGCCGCAACTTTTACTCTTAGATACAACTGGAAAAAAGAAGTTTAATGAGGAAGCACACACTTTAAGTTTCTTGTATTTTAAAAATAATTTACGCGCCAACAGCCGTAAAGATTTAATGAAAAGAATATGGACTAATCCAATATTCTATCGCAATGTAGAAGATAGTGATACAGAACTTTGCATTTGGCATCTGCCGTCTGAGAAAACTTTTGGTATAAAAGATTTGTATGATGATTTACTAATTAAATCATCCAATTTCGGAATAGAAATAAGCGACGTAAAATTTATCGAACTTGCTAAGAAATGTATGGGTGTACCAAAATTATCAATAAGAAAAAGATTTGAGTATTATATATTAAGCTATTCACGTGCAGGTAAAAAAAGAATTGTATCTATATTAAAAAAACTTTTCATTAATGAAAAAAGAACAAAACAAGCAAACTATTTGCTTAGAAAATCACTGTAAAATATTAATGAACGATGATGAATATTAATGATAAAATTTATATAGCTGGTCATAATGGAATGGTTGGATCTGCGCTTTTAAAAAAACTTAAAAAGGAAGGGTTTCAAAACTTTATTTTAAAAACTTCATCAGAACTTGACTTGCGTAATCAAGCAGCTGTAGAAGATTTTTTTAATTCTGAAAAACCTGATTATGTTTTTTTAGCGGCTGCAAAAGTTGGGGGAATAATTGCCAATAATATTTATCGCGCAGATTTTATTTATGATAATTTGATGATTGAATCAAACATCATTCATTCCGCATACGTAAATAAAGTAAAAAAATTAATGTTTCTTGGTTCATCATGCATATATCCGAAACTGGCGCCGCAACCTTTGAAAGAAGAATATATTTTAAGCGGATATTTAGAAGAAACAAATCAGCCTTACGCAATTGCAAAAATTGCAGGCATCGAATTATGTAATGCTTATTGTGCGCAATATGGATGCAATTTTATTTCTGTTATGCCAACGAATTTATATGGTACAAATGATAATTATCATCCTGAAAATTCTCATGTATTAGCTGCGCTTTTAAGAAAATTTATAACTGCAAAAAACAAGCGGCAACCATTTGTTGAAATTTGGGGAACCGGAAAACCCAAACGTGAATTTTTATATGCTGATGATTTAGCAGATGCCTGTTGTTTTCTCATGAATAATTATCATGAACCAGGTTTAATAAACATTGGCACAGGAAAAGATATATCTATTATTGATTTGGCGAACATTATTAAAAATATAACCGGGTATCAAGGCGAAATAAAAACTGATACTTCAAAACCCGATGGAACACCAAGAAAGTTAATGGACGTATCTAAATTAAAAAAACTTGGCTGGCAATTTTCAATTTCACTTGAAGATGGAATTAAAATGGTGTTTGATGAATTGATTGAAAAGCAGTACTTCGCAAATAAAGAATCAAAAAAAACGAATAAAGACCTTATAGAAATTTAAAATGAAGATTGCAGTATTAATAACAGTTTTTAACCGTCGTGAAAAGACTTTGTGTTGTTTGGAAAGTTTGTCAAAACAAGTGCTGCCAAATAATATTGAATTAAAAACTTTTGTTACAGACGATAATTCAACTGATGGCACAACAGCCGCACTAAAAATCTTTTACCCTGAAGTTGAACTTTTTAAAGGCACTGGTTTTTTGTATTGGGCTGGAGGTATGCGTTTTACTTTTGAGCATTCTTCTTTTTATCCTGCAGATTATTATTTATTGCTTAATGATGATACTGTTTTGCATGAAAATGCTATTAAAACTTTAGTACAAAGCATTAATGAAAAAGCAACACAACCTGCAATTTGTATTGGCAGTACAAAAGATAACGAATCACAACAAATTTCTTATGGCGGAAGAAAACTTACACATTCAAAAAAATGGAAATCGAATATTGCTTATAGTAATAATGAGTGTGTACAATGCGATTTTGGAAACGCAAACATTATGCTTATATCAAAAAAAATAATTGATAAAATTGGTTTTTTATCTGATGATTATACGCATTCATTAGCAGATTACGATTACACTTTAACTGCAAAAAAAGCAGGCTTTGAATTATTAGTTGCGCCCGGCTTTTTAGGTGAATGTAAAGATGATCACGGTAACAACTGGAAACCTGCAACGGTTCCTTTAAAAGAAAGAATAAAATACCTGAAAAGCCCGACAGGATTGGCTTACAAAGAATATTTAATATTTATAAAAAAACATTTTCCCTTATCATACCCTTCTTCAATTGCCAAATTATGGCTTAAAACCTTTTTCCCTTTTATATGGGATGGGTTAAAGAAATAAATAACTGATATTATACTTTATACAATTATTAAAATGGAAAAAACAGCTATAGGTGTTTTTTGTTACAAGCGTGCATCCAAACTAAAAAAATCAATGGAAGCGCTGTTGAAAAATCCTGAATGTGCTAATCTTGAAATCGTTTTTTTCTCTGATGGTTACAAAGGAGAAAAAGATAAACAAGGTGTTTTAGAAACGAGAGAATATATTAATTCAATTACAGGATTTAAACATATACATAAACATTTCAGAGAAAGAAATTATGCAACCGGTTTAAATTTTGAAACAGGTTTAAATTTTTTATGCGATAACTATAAGCAATTTATTATTGTTGAAGATGATCTTATTGTTACTGATAATTATGTAAGCTTTTTATTAAATGCACTTGATTTTTATGCGCATGAAAAATCTGTTTTTTGTGCTACAGGCTTTTGCTTTCCTCTGCAGTTAAAAGATTACAAATATGATTCTATTGTTCATAATCGTTTTTGTTCTTATGGATGGGCAAGCTGGTCAGACAGAGTTAAAGATGTTGCCTGGAAAAAAGAAGAACTGGTTAAATTAATTCATGATTCTCCTGATTTCAAACATCATTTAAATAATGAAGGAATGGATTTATTCCGCATGCTTAAAAAGCAAATTAACGGAACTATTTCAACTTGGGATATTCAAATGCAAGTGCATGTTGCGCGAAACAAAATGAAAGTAGTTTACCCGATCATTTCTAAAGGAAAAAATATTGGCTTTGATAATGAATCTACCAACACATTTGGAATTGATTATTTGCAAACGCCGCAAGATAATAGTGGTAAACGAAAGTTTAATTTTTGCAGCGTAAAATATATAGTTCCGCAGTTGCAGAAACAACTTAAAAAACCTTATGGTTTAAGAGCATTGGCACAGCGAAAGATCATTAATACTATAATTAAATACACGCATCTTAAAAAAAGCGCATAAACTTTTATGAGAATATTATTTATACATTGTTTTTATAAGTATAAAGGTGGCGAAGATACTGTTGTTCATGAAGAGATGAAGCTGTTACAGGCACATGGAATAACAACAGATTTACTTGCGTTTAATAATGAAAAAAATTCTTTTTTAAATGTAATTCAAATGCCTTTTAATATAGGCGCTTATAAAAAAACTTTACAGCGGATAAAGGATTTTAATCCTGATATTATTCATATACATAACCTGCATTTTGCAGCTTCACCTTCAGTTGTGTATGCAATCAAAAAAAGTAAGATTCCTTTTGTAATGACGCTGCATAACTACAGGCTTATTTGTCCTTCAGCGCTTTTATTTTATAACGGTAAATCATTTTTAAATTCAATTCAGAAAAAATTTTACTGGAAAGCAATACAGAATCGTGTTTATAGAAATTCGTACCTGCTAACATTTTGGTTAGGTATTACTATAAAACTGCACCAATTAGCAGGTACTTGGAAAAATGCAAAAAAGATCATTGTGCTTAATCAATATTCAAAAAATATTTTTGAACATTCTTCTATAAATGCCGGCAAAAATAAGTTTACAGTTAAGCCAAATTTTTGCGCTGTTCCTAAAGTATCCGTACAAAAAATTAATAATGACTTTTTATATATTGGAAGACTGTCTGAAGAAAAAGGAATTGATCTTTTACTGAACGCATTTGCAACAAATGGTTTTAATTTAATTATTGCAGGTGATGGACCTTTTAAAGAAAAAATTATTGACTATAGCAAGCGTTATAACAATATAGATTTTTTAGGACTTATAGATAAAAACAAAGTTTTTTCTTTAATGAAAAGTTGCACTGCGCTTGTGTTTCCGTCAACATGGCCGGAAGGAATGCCTTTGACAATAATAGAAGCACTTGCTTGTGGATTGCCGGTTATAACATCAAAATCTGGCGCAATGCTGGATATGATTACGGATGAGTTTGATGGATTATATTTTCAAACGGGCAATGAAGAAGATTTGAAAGCAAAGATTGTAAAATGGCAAAAATTTTCTGATGAAAAGAAATCACAATTCCGGGAAAATGCTTTAATCACTTATAATAAAAAATATACGCAGGAAGAAAATTTTAAACAGCTTATCAATATTTATAATGCTGCTGCAAGTATTGCAAAAGCAAAAGTTTTTTATTTAAATGCAAAAGGCATTCCTGCATGAAAATAATTACTACAAGTTGGGATGATGGTTACCCGCTTGATTTTAAGCTGGCAGAATTGCTTGATAAGTATAAATTGAAAGCAACATTTTATATACCCAAAAAAAACACAGAACATGCAGTAATGAATGAATCTCAGATTCACGATTTGTCAAAGTCATTTGAAATTGGCGGACATACAATTAATCATACAAGATTAAATATTACTGATAAAAATTTAATTGAGAAAGAAGTTACTGAAAGTTTTGTATGGTTAAAAAATTTGCTGAATAAACAACCTGAATCGTTTGCATTTCCCGGTGGCAAATATTCTGAACATGCAATAAGCGAAGTATTTAAAGCCGGTTATTCAGTAGCGCGTACAACAGAATTATTCAGTAAAAAAATTTCTGATGAAAAACATTTAATGCCTACAACATTGCAGGTTTATCAGCACTCGAAAACAACATATGCAAAACATCTTATTAAAAGAAAAAGAACTTACAATTTGATTCAGTGGATTAAGCAAAGAAGCGCAAACGATCTTTCAAAACTTACAGAAAATTTTATAAAAAGTATTCATGAAAATGGCGGGTGTTTTCACTTGTGGGGACATTCATGGGAAATTGAAGAATACAATTTATGGAAGAAGATGGAAGACATTTGTAAAATTATTTCTAATCAAAAAAATTTTTCTTACCTCACAAATGGCGACGCAGTAAAGTTGAATTAACCTCCGGGATATTTCCCTCAAAATTATATTTTAAATCTACTCAATGAAACAGATAATGTTACTGGACATACCGGTTAACATCGGTACGTATAATGAATTTGTACAAAAAATTTTATACACTGCTCAACATAAAAAGAAAGGTTATGCTTGTATTGCAAATGTGCATACGCTTGTAGAATCTCATCGAAGCAAGCAATTTGCAAAAGACATCTGGAATGCTACTTTAATTACGCCTGATGGCAAGCCATTATCCTGGGCGTTGAAATTAATTTATGGTATACAGCAGGATCGTGTTGCAGGTATGGATTTATTGCCGGATCTTATTCAGGAATCAGCCAAAAAAAATATGTCGGTTTATTTTTATGGCGGTACAGCTGATGGTTTATCAATTACAAAAAAGTATATGACTGATAACTTTCCGGGTCTTATTGTAAAAGGCGGTTACAGCCCGCCGTTTAGAAAGTTAAGTGAAGCAGAAGAAGAAGAAGTTGTAACTAAAATTAATGATGCAGATGCAGACATTTTATTTGTAGTACTTGGATGCCCTAAACAGGAAGCATGGATGGCAAAAATGAGTGGCAGAATTAATTCATTTATGATTGGTGTTGGCGGTGCATTGCCGGTAATGATTGGCTTGCAAAAACGCGCACCTGTTTGGATGCAGAATACAGGATTTGAATGGTTGTTCAGGCTTATGCAGGAACCAAAACGCTTATTTAAAAGATATGCAGTTACCAATTCTTTATTTATACTGTTGTTACTTAAAAAAATAATTAGTTACAGGTGGAAAGGTAAAATTTCAACCACTTTTGAAAGCAATTAAAATGAGAGCAAAATTTCTTCATATATACCAGTTAATAACGGCTGGATTCGATATTTTTTCAATAAATATTTTGTTTATTATAGCTTTTTTTATATTTAAAAGTAATGGATGGGCAGAAAAGCAAGCACAGTATTCTTACTTTCTTTTACTGATGAATATTGTTTGGATCATTACAGTTTTAAATACTGATTTGTATAACAAATATGTAATAAGCTCGTTTGAAAAATTTTCAAAAAATACATTACGCAGCTACATGTTGTTTCTGCTGCCGGTAGTTATTTTACTTTTCTTTTTTAGAATGCTTTTACTTTCCAGAATATTTATTACAATAATTTTAATTGCCATACCAATCGTGCTTTTTATAAACCGGCTTATTTACGTCAGTATTTTTTTATACTTGCAAAAAGGCAATGAGTATATAAATAAAGTGCTTATTATCGGCTATAACAATCTTTCAAAAAAAATAACAACATTACTTGAAGAAGATGGAATTGATAAACAGATTGTTGGTTATTGCGAAGAATATAATAATGTGAATGAACTTTCTAACTACCCGATCTTAAGCTCAATAAAAAATACAATGCTCGTTTGCGAACAATATGGTGTAACAGAAATTTATTCAACCATTGCACCAGAACATAATTCTATTGTTTATAATTTAATGCAGCAGGCTGATGAAAGCTGCATAAGGTTTAAGATTGTTCCCGATCTCGGCATTTTTACAAAAAAGCAAATGCATATTGATCAATTAAGAGGGATGCCTGTTATTTCAATGCGCAAAGAGCCGCTGCAAATGGCCGGAAATCAATTTAAAAAACGATTATTTGATATAGTCTTGAGCAGTTTGGCGATTATATTTATTTTATCATGGCTAATGCCTTTACTTTCATTAATAATATGGTTTGAAAATAAAGGTTCAATATTTTTTGTGCAGGATAGAACAGGAAAAGACAATAAAATTTTTCGATGCATAAAGTTTAGAAGTATGCGTGTAAGTAATGAAGCTAACAGCAAACAAGCTACACGTAATGACACAAGAATAACAAAAATAGGTGCGTTTATGCGCCGCAATAATTTAGATGAATTTCCGCAATTTTTTAATGTATTGGCAGGGCATATGAGTATTGTTGGACCAAGACCACACATGGTTAAGCATACCGATGAATATTCTAAATCTGTTGATAAATATATGGTACGCCAATTTCTTAAACCGGGTATAACAGGTTGGGCACAGGTGAATGGGTTGCGTGGAGAAACGCAAACATTATTACAAATGGAAAATAGAGTTGAACATGATTTATGGTATCTTGAAAACTGGAGTTTGTGGCTTGATGTAAAAATAATTTTTATGACTGTTTTTAATTCTGTTACCGGAGATAAAAATGCTTTTTAAACGCTGCTTTTTAATGATGATAATGAGCTGTTTTACAATGAGCTTATTTGCATCAAGCTATTATTTTTCTTCTTCTAAAGGCAATGATGCAAATACAAATTTACAAGCTCAAAATAAAAACTCGCCATGGAAATCGTTACAAAAATTAAATGATGTTATTATAGATTTAAAACCTGGCGATTCGGTTTTATTTAAAAGAGGAGACATATTTTACGGACAAATTATTATATCATCAAACAATATAAATTCAATAGTTTTTGATGTGTATGACGAAGGGAAAAATCCTGTAATATCTGGCTTTACAAATATCACTAAACTAAATGCAGCAGTTAATGGAATTATACAAACAGATTGCGCTGCATGCAGCAGCGATTTAAAAATGGTTTTGATAAACGGAATGCAACAACCACCCGGACGATACCCGAATGGAGACGCAAGTAATGGCGGCTATTTTAATTTTGAAAGTTTTGTTGGTAATACAAGCATAACAGATAATCAGCTAAACGATTCAATAAACTGGAAAGATGGACAAATTGTAATAAGAAAAACACGTTGGGTGCTTGACAGAAATCTTATTACCCAACAAAACGGACATACAATTATATATGAATCGCAATCAGGTTATTCGTCTTCTGCCGGTTACGGTTATTTTATTCAAAACCATATTAAAACGCTCGATAAATTTGGTGAATGGTGTGTTGATGAAACAAACAAGAAACTTTCAGTTTATTCAGGAAATGCTGGTATTCAAAATATTAAAGTAAGCAGTATTGATACGCTGATTTATCTAAATCATACAAGCAACATTGTATTTAACAATATTCATTTTGAAGGTGCAAATAGTAATTGTTTTGAAATAAATAACAGTCAAAATATCAAACTTAATAGTTGTAGTATTTCTTACTCTGGAAAAAATGCAATTAATGCGGCAAATACAATGCATCTTAAAGTAATAAAAACATCCATTTTATACACAAATAATAATGCAATAAATGCTGATTGCAATTATTCTTTATTTCAGAACGATACGATAAAATACACAGGTGTTTTTGCAGGTTTAGGTGATGGTGACGCCGGTTCTTATGAAGGTGTTTTATTAACCGGAAATAATATTTCGTTTGATAAAAATATAATTGACAGCACTGGTTATATACCTATAACTTTTCGTGGTGACTCAATAACAATCACCAACAATTTTATTAAAGATTTTACTTTTATAAAAGATGATGGCGGCGGTATTTATACATGGAATAATGCAAGCGACGCGGTAGAACATTTTGGCGGTATTGTAAAAGGAAATATTATTTTAAACGGCACGGGTGCTCCTTACGGAACGAACGATAAAACTTATTTGCCATCAAACGGAATTTATATTGATGACAATGCTGGTAATTTACAAGTAAGCAACAATACTGTTGCGCATTGCGCTCAATATGGAATTTTTATGCACAACGCACATAATTGTGATATAATAAATAATACAGTATTTGATAATGCTACACAACTTGCAATGATTCATGATAATATTGCTGCTGATAAAACAGTAATAAATAATATCATTAAACAAAATATTTTCTTTTCAAAATATCAAGATCAAACTGTTGCAATTTTCAAATCATTGAATAATGATATAAAAAATTTTGGAAATTTTGATACTAACTTTTATTGCCGCCCTTATAATTCTCAGCTAATAATAAATTCTTCTTATGCCGATAAAAACGGAAATAATATTAACAAGCTGCTTAACCTTGATGGATGGAAAACATTGTATCAACAAGATATACATTCTAATATAGCGCCGGTAAGTTTATTAAATTATACAATCAATAATTTTGTTGGCAACAATAAGTACCCAAACGGAAATTTTGATAAAAATATTGATGGTTTATATTGCTATTCAGCTCAAAATAATTGCATTGCGAAATGGAATAACAGCAATATGGAAGATGACGGCGCATTACAAATTAGTTTTAGTCCTTCATCAGCAAACACAAATTATGGTTCTGTAATTATAGGCATTGGTCCAGTTCAGGCAAACAAAAATTATATTCTCAGGTTTAATACTTCCGGGTTTACAAAATACAGTGCTCCCCAAATTTATTTAAGGCAAAGCCAGTCGCCTTACAAAGATTTATCTGCACGAAAACTAATTAGCGGAACAATAAAAAGCAATCCAAATGAAATTTTGCTTACGGCTCAAAATTCAGCAAACGATGCAAGTCTTGTGATTGATATAAATGATCAGGCTAATCCTGTTTATTTGGATAATATACAAATAACTCAAGCAGATATTTCAAAAACTGCCAAAAGTGATAGTTTGCTATTTATTTATAATGCAGATAAAAAACCAGAATTTTTTTTATTACATAATATTTACATTGATACTTACGGTAAAACTCATCAGGATTCGATAACATTAGAACCATTTACTTCTGCAATACTTATAAAGCAATCCAGAAATAAGAGTATTGTTTACAATATAAAATCTCCTTAAATAATTTTTCCGGAATTTAATTAGGATTAGAAAAAAAATAGAAATCTTGTTTATTTTAGCAAGAAACTTTATAAATTTATACAATCCTATTTATAAAATTTTTCGTAATTGATAATAAACGTCCGTACCACATAATGTCTTTCCAACAAACATTAGTAAATCGCCTTTTTTTTAAACAACTTAAAAAAAAGCAAATAAATTTAAGTAGTTTTTCAATAATAACTATAGGCATTTTATTGGGTTTAATTTCGCTTTTAAATTCAAAAAATAATTTCGAACATTATTTTTTAAAAGCTTTACAGCTTATTTTATTTTTTGGTTTTGGAATGATTTGCATTTCATTTCAAAAAAATTTTGAAAAAGTAAACCCCACATATAAACCCAGAAATTTTGTTTTACCAATAGCTATTTTACTTTGTGCTGTATTAAGTGCTATATATATTTTTTTTAGAAAAGAAATATTAATTATGGCTTTCAGCAGCAGTGCAGCGTTTGTTATTCCTTTCTTTCTAAATCATAGTTGGACTTATTTTAATAATATTCCGGATAAAGAATATGATACATGGATTCCTAAAAAAAGGATTTCGAATACGGCTTCTATTTTTCTTGATTGCATTTCTGTAAAAATTAAAATTGCACGTCGTTATTTTGATGTGCATGAACAGACTTATTCAGTATATGCTCCATATTATATAAAATTGGGTGATTTTTTTAGCCGCTTTCTTGAAGAAAAGAATAGAAATATTGAAACTGCGATAGAAGATATTGATAAGGCTAAAAATAAATATGCTTGGGAATTTTTTATTACTGATTTATATGGTTTGCAGCTAAGAAGGCTTGATCCTAATTTAACGCTGGTTGAAAATAAAATAAAACAAGATGCAATAATTTATTTAAAAAGAACAAAAGAGCCTGTAAAGTTATTATATTATGCAAAACAAAATTTAATAAATGAAACCATTAAATAATTTAGACAGAAGAAAAAGTAAGTTTAGATTTATAAGTGTTTATGGTATTAGTATTATTTTAATAATAATTGTACTAAGTGGTTTTTTGCAACCTGCGCCTGCTATAAAAACTGTTTTTATTGAAAAGGAAATTCCTGCACGGATAGAAACTAAAACTGTTTATGTAAAACAGGAAAATGCAGATAAAAATAATTCAGTTTTCGCAGATAGTTTAAAAAAAGTAGTTGGTATTAATGAGAGAAAATTATCTGAGCTAAACGCATATATTCAGTCTCAGCAAAATACAATTTTAAAATTGCAAACTGAATTGAAATCTCCCAAACAAAATAAAACTGTTGTAATTACAAATCCTAATAAAGATGATATTGAAAAGCTGAATAAGCAAATCACATTTTTAGATTGGGCATTGCGTTCGCAAGTGTCAGTAACAAATACCTTAACTAAAGAAAACAATAATCTTAAAGCAAAGATTTCATCACTTAGCAATAAATAGAAAAATTATACAATAACTTATTCATTCAATAATAATATTAAATGATATAAAAAGAGGTAACCTATTTTTAAAAATATTAATAAAAAAGCCGCAATAATTCTTATTGCGGCTTTTTTATTATGTGCTTTATTATTTATTAAAAACATCTTTTAACTTGGAAACTGCAAGTGCCTGCGCATCTTTCGCTTCCGGAACAACATCTGCCATTCTAAAAAATTCTTGCGTTACACCATCATACAATTTATATTGTATGCATATTCGCGGCTTTAAACTTATCACGTAATAATTTTCCTTCAGATTGTAATGGATCAATTTCTGCGCCTATAAATGCTATTGATGTATGTGGCAGGAAATATCAGCACAACAATCTATTTGCTTGTTTGAAAATTCGCAAAAAATATTGAATTATAAATTTACTTTGTTGTACAAATTGTAATTGTATTATGATCCGCAAGAAATGGCTAAGAAACCTTTTAATTGTATTTGCTGTGCTAATAATAATATATTCTCTGGGTCCACATCCAACAGCACCTTTATATTCAAAAGCTTTGCCTGTGATTCCTTCTAGTGCAAAATCGTTAGAAAATTACATCAACCAAAATGAAGCGCAGCATAAACTAAAACCAAATAATGAAGCAAGAATTGTTTGGTTTGATTCAGCAAAAACAAAAACCAAATATTCAATTGTATATCTCCACGGGTTTTCTGCAAGCCAGGAAGAAGGCCGACCTATTCATACAAATATTGCAAAAGAATTTGCATGTAATTTATATTTAAGTCGCTTGGCTGAACACGGAATTGATACGACAGAACCTATGATTAATTTAACTGCAGACAAGTTATGGGAAAGCGCCAAACAAGCTTTACAAATAGGAAAACAGTTGGGTAATAAAGTAATATTAATGTCAACTTCAACCGGCGGCACATTAGCATTAAAGTTGGCGGCAGATTATCCAAACGATGTGTGTGCATTAATATTAATGTCGCCTAACATCGCTATAAATAATGATAAAGCTTACTTGTTAAATAATCCATGGGGTTTGCAAATTGCACGTGCAGTAACAGGGAGCCATTTCGTTACTGCAAAAGATTCTAGACCTATTTATAAGCAATATTGGTATTCGAATTATCCGTTAGAATCAACGGTACAATTACAGGAACTGATTGAAACCAGCATGCTTAAAGAAACATTTGAGAAAATAAAGCAACCGGCTTTACTCTTGTATTATTATAAAGATGATGTGCATCAGGATAGTATTGTTAGTGTGCCGGCAATGCTAAATATGTTTAAAGAACTGGGTACACCCGCAAACAAAAAATCGGAGGTTGCAATGCCTTACGTAGGTGATCATGTAATGGGAAGTTATATAAAATCAAAGGATCTGTTGGATGTGCAACAATCAATAGAAAAATTTATGATGCATGATTTGAAAATGCAAAAAATACACTCATTATAGATTATAATTTAGTCAATATATCAAAACAAAAAACAGGCATATTCTTTGGCTTTAAATAGTTATACTTGCGAATTATATTTTTAAACTTTTTTTTGCTTAATGAAACTTATATTTGTCGTCCTTAGTCTTAACCTCGTTTACTTCCAATGAATGAAGTATTATTAATTATAGCCGCATATCTTATTGGTTCAATTCCAACTGCAGTTTGGGTTAGCAGGTATTTTTTTGGAATTGATATACGTGATTATGGAAGTGGTAACGCCGGCGCTACAAATACATATCGTGTATTAGGCTCACGCTGGGGCACATTTGTAATGATTGTTGATATGTTGAAAGGTGTAATTGCAACATCACTTTATATATTATTGCATTATTATTTAACCAACGATTGGGATAGAACAAATTTTATGATTGGGCTTGGGCTTGCAGCGGTTGCCGGTCATATATTTCCAATATGGGCTGGATTTCGCGGTGGCAAAGGCGTAGCTACTTTATTTGGAATGATACTCGCTATTCAGCCACTCGTTGCAGTTTGTTGTGTAGGGGTTTTTCTTTTTGTTTTGTATTTAACGAGATTTGTTTCTTTAAGTTCCATTCTTTCAAGCATAGCATTCGCTGTATTTATACTTTTTATTTTTAATGATGATGTAACATTATACAGAGTTTTTTCTGTTGCTGTAGCATTAATGGTTATTCTTACACATCAAAAAAATATAAACCGTTTATTAAATGGCACGGAAAGCAAAGTGCCAATACTAAAGCACAGGGACAGGCGCAGACAAAGAAAAAGAAGATAGCGTTTTAGTATAAAATCTTGTTTTAACGGAAAAAAAGTTGTGCAAAAAATTTTTTTAGCATTCATTTTAGTAATGGGTATTATTTCCTGCAGCAGAAATGCAATTACAGGAAGAAGACAGTTAACACTTGTTTCTGAACAGCAAATGGAACAATTGTCTTTAACTCAATACAAACAATTTCTTACTGAGAATAAAGTTGTACCTGTATCAAAAGATAATGCAGAAATGGTACAACGCGTTGGAAGCCGCATTGCAAAAGCGATTACTGAATATTACAAACAAAAAGGTATTGCCAACGAAATTGCCGATTATAAATGGGAGTTTAATCTTGTTGAAAGTAAAGAAGTAAATGCCTGGTGTATGCCCGGCGGAAAAGTAGTTGTTTATACCGGCATATTACCAATAACCCAAAATGAAAATGCTCTCGCTATTGTTTTAGGTCATGAAATTACACATGCTGTTGCAGGGCACGGCAGAGAACGAATGAGTCAGGAATTACTTGCTCAAGGTATTCAGGTGGCAGGTAATGCAGCATTAGGAACTGATACAAAAACTGTAAATGTTTTCAATAGTATTTACGGACCAACCGCGCAACTTGGTGTGTTGTTACCAAACAGCCGCAACCAGGAATTGGAAGCAGATCATTACGGGTTAATATTTGCAGCTATGGCAGGTTATGATCCGCAGGAAGCAATTCCTTTTTGGACGCGCATGATGAATTTAAGTAAAAGCGGACAACAGCCTCCAACATTTTTAAGCGATCATCCAAGTGACGCTTCACGCATACAAAAACTTAAAGAATTAATGCCGGATGCGCTTACTTATTATAAGCCCGCTACAAATAAATAATCACACAACAGTTAATTCATAAAAATCTTGCGGCTGTAAATATTTATTGGCAAGCTGTTGCAATTCTTCGCCTTTAATTTTTTTTATGGTTGATATACTGTTGTTGAAATAATCTTCAGATAAATTATTCAGTATATAATTTTTCCAGCGCGCAATTATTTGAAAAGCGCCATCAACATCACCAAGAATACTTCCAATCATATAATTACGAACAAGATGTAGTTCCTGTTCATCAATTGGCTCGTCGCGCAAACGCTTCATTTCATTATATACTTCATTAATGGTTGCCTGTGCTACATCCCGTCCTGCTTCTGTAGATATCATCCACGCACTTTCATGAATTTGATTTTCAAGATAACTGTGAATGCCATAAGTATAACCTTTGTCTTCGCGTATATTACTCATTAGCCGTGAACCAAAATATCCGCCAAAAATATTATTCAGTATCTGCACTTTTATAAAATCAGGATGATGCCTGTTCGGAAATTGTCTCGCAATTCTTATAGCAGACTGAACACCATTTTCATCATTAATTAAATTTTGTTTTTTTATTTCTGCAGGATTAGATACATAATTTATTGTAAGCTGTTCCTGTTTGTTAAGCGTTAATCGGCCAAAATATTTATTCAGTAGCTGTTCAATATCTGCAGGTAAATTTCCCGCAATAAATAAAATGCATTTTCCATTAATATAATAATTATCGTAAAATTTTATCAAATCATCACGCTGTAAATTATCATAATCTTTTATAGAGCTGTACTTTCCATAAGGATGTGTAAAGCCATACAAATTCTCATCTATCAAACGGTTTGCGACAAAATCACATTTCTTAAGATTTACTTCAAGACCTTGTTTTTGATTTTGTTTGTAAATAGAAATTTCTTCTTCTGTATAAATAGAATCAGTTAATAACTCTTCAACCACCGGCAATAGTTCAGGCAAGTGTTTGCTTAAGCTATGCAACGTAAGCGAAGCTGTTTCGTGATGACTATGCCTGTTAAGATAAGCGCCATAAAATTCAAAATGTTCATTAATGGCAAAAGCATTTTTGCTACGCGTTCCGTTTTTTAATAAATAGTTTGAAGTTGCGGCAACAATATTTTTTTGTTCGTAACAATTGCCTGCAAAAAATAACCATTCAATTGAAAGTACTTCCTGTTCAGGCGCATTAATTGCATATACAGGCGTTCCATTATCAAGCGTAAAATATTTATATGGCTTCAAATGAAGATTAAATTCAGCGGCATCAATTATGGCAGGCTGTATTTTTCTGTTTAGCATAATTTTATTGCGGGCAAAAGTAAAGTAATGCAGCAAATGTTTGCCACTTAAAACTGTTATCACTAATTTCAAAAAATGTAATTAAAAAATGGAACCAGGTATAAGAGAATTTTTTAAAAGAATAGTTACAACGATCTCATTATTAATTTTATGGCTAATGATAAATGTAACATTAGGCATAAAATATAATTATGCTTTTTTTGAAACAAGTATTCGGTGGTTTAATATAGTGTTTTATATATGGTTAATTGCAAGTTTTACTGCCTTTATATGGGGTTGTATAAAGATCTGGCAAAAGCCGATTGAAGATTTACACAATTAAGTGTAACCTATTTTATTTTACATCGTTTAAGAATATCAGGTTAAAATTTTTTTAATGCATTTAGCTATTCTTAAATCTTATTAAAATTGTTATGCAACAACTAAAAAATTACGCACGTATTATTGTTATAAGCGGAACTTTATTGATTTGGTTTATTAAATTTTTTATTCGCCCCTTTAATTTGTATGCAGATTGGCTTAGTTTATTCGTTGGTTTTGCACCTAATTTGATAGGAACATTTTTATTACCATTTGGTGCTTACTGGTTTTTTAAAAAATATTTTTTAATGCGGAATAATAATGAACTGAAACTAACCTGCATTATAGGTTTATTGCTTGTTATTATTAATGAATACCTTCAGTTAATTCCAGTCTTCGGCCGCACATTCGATTATCTTGATATTTTTGCATCTATCGTTGGCATATCAATTGGTTATGTTGTTTTTGCAAAAATGATGTTTACATTTTCATCACCAAATTCTGAAAAAAATATTTATCAGGTCAACTTGTATGATCAACAACAATAACCCACTTGTCATTTATTTTTCTGAATAATAAAGTAAAATAACCACCTAAATCTTTCTTAGAATATCTTTTCAAATGCCATTCACCAACTACAAAATAATATTCTGGTGAAAGTGGTTTAAGGTTTATTAGATTGAATGAAAGTTTACCCATCGTGGCTGTGTCAGGATAATGCTTTTTATAATTTTCGAGTGTGGTTTTCCAACCGTATGTTGGCGCTGTTGTTCCAACAAAAACAAGACTGTCACTTTTCCAATAGGTTTGCATAAAGCCATCAATATCACCTTTATTCCATGCTTTAATTTGCTCGCTCATTACATTACGAATAATAGTTTCATTTTCATTTTGTGAAAACAAATAAGATGAAAATTGCATCATTAATAAAAACAAAAATATTTTTTTCATGTGTGATATTTAAACTACAACACCTGTAAACTGTTTTAAGAAACGCACATCGTTTTGTGAGTATAAACGCAAATCATTTACACGATATTTCAACTGACAAATTCTTTCGATGCCCATTCCAAATGCAAAGCCGGTATATTTTTCAGGATCGATATTAAAATTCTGCAACACGTTTGGATGCACCATGCCACTGCCTAAAATTTCAACCCAGCCTGTATGTTTACAAACGCCACAACCGCTGCCGCCGCAAATCAAACAGCTAATATCCATCTCTGCACTTGGTTCGGTGAAAGGAAAATAAGAAGGTCGAAAACGAATGCGTACACTTTCACCAAACATTTCCTGCACAAAAAAATAAAGCGTTTGTTTTAAATCTGCGAAGCTTACACTTTCATCAACGTACAAGCCTTCAACCTGGTGAAAAAAGCAATGTGCTCTTGCGCTTATTGTTTCATTTCTATACACACGACCCGGGCAAATAATTCTTATAGGCGGCTTTTGTTTTTCCATAACTCGCGCCTGCACGCTGCTGGTGTGTGTGCGTAAAAGCCAGTCAGGATTTCTTCGCACATAAAATGTATCCTGCATATCTCTCGCCGGATGATTTTCCGGCATGTTCATAGAAGTAAAATTGTGCCAGTCATCTTCAATCTCTGGTCCTTCAGCCAACGTAAACCCCAAACGACTAAATATTGAAATAATGCGATTACGAACAATGCTTAGCGGATGTCTTGTGCCGATTGTTATTGTGTCACCAGGCAAGGTATGATCAATTAAATCTTCACTTTCAGTTTTCGGCTTTTTGCTTTCAGCTTTGAGCATTTCATATTTTGTTTCTGTTGTTTGTTTAAAATCATTCAGTATCTGTCCAAACTCTTTTTTCTTTTCATGCGGCACATTTTTCATTTCTTGCATCAGGTTTTTTACAATGCCTTTTGTGCCAAGAAATTTTATGCGGAATGATTCTGCTGTTTCATCATTTGCTGCTGAAAAAGATGCAATTTCTTTTTTATAATTATTGATTTGCTGTAACAATTCTTCCATAAAACGAAGATAAGAATGTGATACGATATAGAGCTGTAAGATGCTTCAAAAGCGTCTGACTAATGTAATTACAATCTTTATCATATATAATTTGATTTTGATTTTTCATTTTGATGCTTACATTTGCACATCGTAACAATGAAATTTTTCACACATACACATCATCATTTATCCTTACATGGGTAAGCTGTGATTGTATGTATTACAAATAATAATCAGAAGGCTTACTACGCAGTGAGCCTTTTTTATTTATATTAATTGATAAGAATGAAACTAAAAATTGCTTTACAAAAGTCAGGAAGATTGTACGATGATTCTGTTTCTATATTAAAAGAATGCGGAATAGAATTACAGAACGGCATGAATAAACTATTGAATGAAGCTATAAATTTTCCTTTGCAGATTTTTGTTTTTGGGCGATGATGATTTTCTT
>CAXSDU010000045.1:28038-28385 GCA_964236165.1 uncultured Parafilimonas sp.
TGCGCGACGACGACATTCCTCAATATGTACAGGATGCAGTTGCGGATATTGGTATTGTTGGTGAGAATATAATTTATGAAACAAATAAAGACGTTGAAATTATTGATAAGCTTGGTTTTGGAAAATGCCGGCTTTCTATTGCCGTTCCGCGAAGTGAAAATTATTCAGCTATTGATTTTTTGCAGAACAAAAGAATCGCAACAAGCTATTCATTTTTATTACAAAAATTTCTAGATGTAAATAAAATTCAGGCAGAAATTCATAAAATAAGTGGGTCTGTTGAAATTACTACCGGTGTTGGTTTGGCTGATGCTATCTGCGATCTTGTAAGTTCAGGCAGCACTTTG
>CAXSDU010000046.1:0-10221 GCA_964236165.1 uncultured Parafilimonas sp.
GCCGGTTTGCAAAGCAATTGATTACAAAAAATTTCTTTATGAGAAAAAGCGTAAGGAAAAAGAAATGAAAGCAAATGCCAAACAAAGCGAAGTAAAAGAAATTCGTTTTACACCCGGCACAGATGATCACGACTTTGAATTTAAAACAAAACATGCCGAAAGATTTTTAAAGGAAGGTGATAAAGTAAAAGCTTATGTGCAGTTTAAAGGTCGTGCGATTATGTTTAAAGAACGTGGCGAATTACTGCTTTTAAAATTTGCTGAAAGGCTTGGAGAAGTTGGCGTTTTGGAAGGAATGCCTAAAATGGAAGGCAAAAGAATGCTGGTAATTTTTGCACCGAAACCAGTTAAGAAAAAAGTATAAACAAGATTTATAAATTTAAAAGGAAGCAATTGCTTCCTTTTTTTATTTTAGATTGTTTTATTGCACATTTAATCTAATTAAACCACTTGCTGCTGTGTGCCAGTTTAATTATTTGCGCTTTAGATTGCACATGTAGCTTTTCATAAATATTTGCGATGTGCTTGCGCACGGTAAATACACTAATACTTAAAATATCAGCTATATTTTTTGCATCTAAACCATTTACTGTATGCTGCAAAATTTCTTTTTCTCTTTCGCTTAATATTTCTGGTGGTAAAAAAATTTCTTTATTTGATTTTTCGATAGATGACCTGCTGAGTAATTGCAACGCTTTCCTTGCAATCCCAGGGCTTAAAGGAGCACCGCTAAAATCAAGGACATTTTTTATTGCATCCTGTAAAGAATTTGCGCTTTCATATTTTAACAAGTAACCGGCAGCACCTGCCTTAATAGCTTCAAAAATTTTTTCATCATCATCAAATGCGCTTAAAACAATAAAATGGATTTGCGGATATAAAATTTTTCCGGCAGCAATTGTTTGAATACCATTTAAGCCTGGCATTTCAATATCCATAAAAATTATCTGGGGCAAAACTGCTGCAGGCAAACCTTTCAATTCTTCTAAACATTCATCTCCGTTCGTTGCAATAAAAATTACTTTCCAGTTTGCATACTGCTGAACCTTCGCTGAAAGGTATTTCTGTTTATGGCATTATCTTCAACCAATGCAATTCTTACCAACTTATCCAAAGACATATTGCGAAGTTTATAAGTAAACAGATCTTTTTCAATAATCAATTTATAGTAGCAGATGATATACTTAATTCCGTTCCTTTTATTGTATCAGTTTTCCATTGCACCGTCCATCCGGCAGCTTCGCTGCGTGTTTTTATATTATTTAATCCATGCCATAAATAACTTTTTCATTTGCAGCGTGCATGCCTTTGCCATCATCTTTAATAATAATTTGCCATGCATTACTACTAATAATGTTTTTACAATCACTATGTCGCAATGCAGTATTAACTGCTTCCTGCATTATTCTGAAAAGATGCAATGCATTAGCCGGAGATAGAACCGGATCTTTTTCAATTTCTTCTTTTATTTTAATAGAGATGTTTGAATAATTTGATTGAATTTTTTGCAGAAAAACTTTAAACCCATCACTCACGTCTGTTAATGATATGGCTTCTTTATTCAGTGCCCAAATAGTATCATTTAACTGGTTAATAATAGACCATGCATTATTTTTCAACTGACTAAAAACATGTTTATCATTTTCGGTTGCCGGCGTTTTTATGTTTGAAATATTTGCTGCAATAGCTGCTGCATAAGCGCCGAGGTTATCGTGCAAATCATGAATTATTCTCTCACGCTCCTGTTGAATTTCATGTTGCAACTGTAACACATTTAACTTTTTTTGATAGCGCCGGTTTAAATATGCCTGAAAGCAAAACCAATAATAGCAATAAAAATTACAACTATAAAAATTTTAAACCACCAGGTTTGCCACCACGACGGCGAGACAATACTGAATCGTTTGCCATAAACTTTGTTACATTTAAAACAGGCGTATCTTTTATATTGGAAAGTGCAGATGAATAAAATGATGTAATGCCATTTACACCACCAAAATAAAATTTTTCTGCTGCCATTTTTACAGCAGAACCTGTATTAAACTCATTTTCCTGCAAGCCTGATTCTTTTGTATAGTTGATGATATTATTATTATTCAGCGTTACATATCATAAACTAAGATTGCTGCTTGCAAAAACAGCAGGCTTATTTTTAACCGGCAATAACGCATAAATACAATCATTGAGCAAGCCTGTTTGTGTAGTGATGATTTTTATAAGTGCTCCTGAATTATTATAAACATACAAGCCTTTATCTGTGCCTGCCCAAATATTATATTGTGCATCCTGTACCAAACTTCTTATTTGATAATTTTCGGGAATATGAATTTTTTTATATGCTGTGTTTTGTCCAATCTGTAATGTTCCGGCATTTGTGCCTGCCCAAAGATTTTTTTTATTATCATAAAAAAAACAGTTTATCTGCTCTGATGATTGTATGTTGAAGTAAATAAAGGCTGAACAGATTTTAATTGATTTTTTTTAAGAACGCAATTAAACACATTGGATGTAGTTGCTATAAAACATGTACTATCGTTAATGCGTTGCAGGTTATTCAAAAAATTTATAGCGTAAATATTTATTTTACTTTTTTCTTTATCGTTTAATAAAACAGGCTTTATTTTTTTTGAAGAAAGGTTTAAAACATACCAGCCTCTTCCAATAGTTTCAATAAGATAATTATTATCGCTAAGTTTTTCTATTGCATTAATATCTTTTACCTCATCTGAAACAATTGTATGTTGCCAGAGGGTATTACCGGTCGTATCATATAACTGAATGCCGCCGTTATAGCACCCGGCTAATAAGAAATGTTTTTCCTTATCATAATAAAGACTTCTTACGAAATTATTTTTTTCACTGGTATAAATAAAATGTTCAAAAGGAATATCGAAGTTTTGAATGCGCTTTATATCATCGTTGGATAAGAGCCATATTCTTCGGAATTTATCAGTATAAACATTTCTTATAAAACCTACGGTTACAACCGGGTTACCGTTAAGATCAGTAAATTCATTTTGAAAATTACAAGCTGTGTCAAAACCAAATAAATGGCTGTTTAATCCAACCAACAGTTGATTTTGTTGTGATAAAAAAATTGTGGTTGATGTAATGTTTTCAGCAGTAATATTTTTTAGCAATATAGCTTTTTCAATATGCTTACTGCTTATGTTTATAGTTTGTATATCATTCTTTGAAATGGTATAAATAGCGTTTTCGTTACATGTAAAGCTTCTTATATTTTCCGTAGATATATAACTTACATGGTACGTTTTAAAATTTGTTTGTTCAATAGTATTAATGCCATTATAAATTAAAACTGCATTTTGATTATTGGCAAAAGTTGTATTACTTAAAATACCTATGCCATTAAAAACATTCTGCACGAAAGGATCTTCCTGTGTTGAAATTTTTTTAATGAGTGAGCCATTGTAAGCGTAAATAACTATTCCTGATTTATTTTGTAAACACCAGATGCCCTCAGTAGTTTCTGCAATTGGTATAATTGAAAAATTAAGGTTGTACTCATTTTCAAGCGAAATAATTTTTTTAAAAGAATTTGTATGCGGATTATATTGCGAAATCGAACGCTTCAATTAATCATTATAGTTTCATAGATAATAATATAATAAGTGGCACTGATTATTATCGCCTGAAACAAATTGATTTCGATGGCAATTACCATTATTCATCAGTTGTAAAAATTGATTTTTCAAAATTTGTGTGGTCAATATATGGTAATCCTGTAAGCAACAGTTACATTCAGTTAATGCTTGATAAACCAGCACACATTGCCATACAAATCATTTCTATCAGTGGAAAAATAATGCAGCTTAACGATAAAGGAAATTTTTCTGCAGGCACTTACTCAATTCCATTAAATATAAATAGTGTAAGTTCCGGAACGTATATAGTAAAATTATTTGTTGATGATAAAACGTATTCAAAAAAGATTATAAAATAATTCCTGGTTATTCTTTAAAGTAAAAAACCTCTTTAGATAAAGAGGTTTTTTTAATACTTTGAGTTTCCAACCCAAAAATCAAACACTTTCCAACTCACCTAAATATCTTTCTGCATCAAGCGCTGCCATACAGCCACTGCCCGCAGCAGTTACAGCCTGGCGATAAATTTTGTCCTGTACATCACCAGCTGCAAAAACACCTTTAATATTTGTTTTGCTTGTACCTGCAATTGTTTTTATGTAACCTGCTTCATCCATATCAATCCAGTCTTTAAAAATTAAACTGTTTGGTTCATGACCTATAGCAACAAAAAATGCATTTACAGCAATTGTTTGCTCTTCATTTGTTTTTAAATTTTTTATTTTAACACCTTCTACTTTATGTTCGCCAAGCACTTCAACCGTTTCAGCATTCCAGTAAATTTTTATGTTTGATGTGTTTTTAACCCTGTCCTGCATCACTTTACTTGCACGCATTGCATTTTCATCTTTGCGCACAAGCATGTGCACTGTTGAACAAAGTTTAGAAAGATATAAAGCTTCTTCGCAAGCTGTATCGCCTGCACCAACAATTGCTACTTCTTTATTGCGAAAGAAAAATCCATCGCACACTGCACAAGCACTTACGCCATAACCATTTAATCTTTGTTCGCTTTCAATATTCAGCCATTTTGCAGATGCGCCGGTTGCAATAATTACTGCATCAGCTTCAATTAATTTTTCATCATCAATCCAAACTTTATGTACTGGTCCCGTAAAATCAACTTTAGTTGCAATACCATAATTAATTTCTGTGCCCATACGCTTGGCCTGTTTTTCAAAATCAATCATCATTTCGGGTCCTTGCACACCATCTGCATAGCCGGGATAATTTTCAACTTCAGTTGTAATAGTTAATTGACCGCCGGGTTGAATACCCTGGTATAAAACCGGTTTTATGTTTGCACGCGCGGCATAAATAGCTGCTGTATAACCCGCCGGACCTGAGCCTACAATTAAGCAATGAACTTTTTCTGTGTCTTTATTCTGCATAAATATTTTCTATAATATTTTAATAGTGATGAGCTTGAACATACAAAATTACTAAAGCATTATTCAAAAAAACTCACGCAAGTATCAACTGTGGGTTATTTGTGAAACTTATGGAAATTTAAATAATTTATTTTGGTATAACGATATAAGAATATTGCGCTGCATATCCGCAAAAAGAACCTAATGCGTTGTTGCTGATGTTGCCTATAACTTTTACAGGTGAAGAAAAAGGATTTCCATTTGACTGATATGCAAACTCCCACGTACGCCAAAAATCATAAGAGGCTTTATCTATATCACAAAATTTAAAAGTAATGCTATCTCCACGATAAAAAAATCCATAATCATCACTTGATACTTTTGCCGTATCATTTTTATTAAAGCCTTGCGGAATCTGAAATGTATAAGTTGTGCCGTCAGTAACCTGGTCATCAAAAGCTGAAGTATAACCAGGATAAAATGGATGGCCATTAATACTTGTAAAATATCTTACGTAATCACCAAGTCCCGGCGGATCATGAAACAAACCATACAAAACACAGCGGCTTGTATCAGAATTATTTGGCGCCCGCGTCCACCAAAGCGAATCGCATGTTTTGCGCAATAATGGTATTGTTGTAGTAGATGTATAAACAGAACTATCCGGCAACTGAATTTTTAAATTGTAAGTTGTATTTAATTTGCCTAACAAAATTTGCGAAGGATCGCTCAAACTTTCTGTATAATAATATAGTTTGTATCCGCTTGAGTCAGTATAATTATACTCAATTAATTTAACTGTTCTGCTGCTGTCGCTAATGGTAACAATTGCATCGTGTACAAACGATGCAGAAAGTTCTTCTGTTGTAATATTGCTGAAATAATTAAGAGAAGTTGACAGAACAACTATTGGCGTTTGATCATTTTCAATACTTGCATTTACCACAAGTTTTGCTGATTGATTATTTACTTTAAGGCTAATTGTCTTTTCGCAAGAAAAGAATAAAACAACAATAAAAAAATATAAATGTTTTAGCTTCATCAATATACAAAGTTATTTGCAGTTAGGAATGAAAGGTGCGAAAAGATTGATAAAATTGCATTATTGATTTTATGAAGATTCAGTTTATTAATATTGGTAAGCCACACGAAAATGATGTAAAAGGAGCAATTGAGGATTTTACAAAACGAATCAACAATTATTATAAAGCTGAATGGACAATTATTCCGCCATTAAAAAACGCAGCTTCCCTTTCAACAAATAATTTAAAAGAAATGGAAGCAAAGGCATTACTTTCAAAAATTGGCAAAGATGATTTTTTAATACTGCTTGATGAAACAGGCAAGCAATTATCTTCAGCCGGGTTTGCAGAATTTATTTTACAAAGAACAAATTCAGGCATGCATTCATTGATTTTTTTAATTGGCGGCGCTTTTGGTGTAAGTGATGAAGTAAAGCAACGTGCAAATTTTACCTGGAGTTTATCAGAGCTTGTGTTTCCGCACATGATCATACGTTTATTACTTGCAGAACAGGTTTATCGTGCTTGTACTATTTTGCGCAATGAAAAATATCATCATATTTAAGTAAGGAATACCAAAATTAAATAATAAAATACATGTCAATCAGTATAACAATTATCATCATCATTATAACAGCTATTACTTCTTTTCTTGCTTTTAGTAATCCTGCGCTGATGGAGAAATTAATTTTTTATCCACCTGATATTTCAAAGCGTAAGCAATGGTATCGTTTTTTCAGCAACGGGCTTATTCATGCTGATATAGGGCATCTCGCTTTTAATATGCTGTCGCTTTATTTTTTTGGTGATTTGGTTAACCAGGCTTTCGCGCAAATTTTCGGAAGCAGTACAGGCACGCTGCTTTATTTAATTATGTATGTTTCGGCGCTCGCGGTTTGCCTTATTCCAACTTACATGAGTAATAAAGAAAATTATTATTACAGAAGTCTTGGCGCATCGGGTGCAGTATCTGCAGTAATCTTTGCCGGTATTTTTTTATTTCCTGCACAACCATTAAGTTTCTTTTTTTTGCCAATAAGAATTCCCGGTTTTATTTTTGGTCCGCTGTATTTAATTATAAGTGCATACTGGTCTAAAAAAGGCACAAGCCACATCAATCATTCAGCGCATTTGTGGGGCGCATTGTATGGCATCGCATTTTTAATTGTACTAAGTTTTGCATTACATACAGGGTTTAATCCATTCAGTAATTTTGTAGAATCTGTACAGAGTTATTTTTAAAGAATATATGGTTGCATTATTAATTATTTTTTTTATTTTTAATAATGCCTTTTCACCCTTCTAATTCTGTAAAGAATTTCCCTTTTGTAAAACTATTTACTGCATTTACTTCAGGTATAATTGTGCAATGGTATTTTCATCCTGATATAAAAATTGCGCTATATTTTATTACCTTTATTTTCTTTTTGCTCACCTGTTTTTTACTTCTTCCTGAAGCAAAAAAGTTTAATTTAAACTGGCTGCGTGGTTGTTGTATTCTTTTACTTTTTGTTTTTGCGGGAATGATTATTACCTGGGATCAGAACATTCAAAATAATAATTATTGGTTTGGTAAGATTTATAAAGAAAACAGTTTAGTGCTGGTTACTTTAGAAGAACCGCCCGTTGAAAAAGCAAATTCTTATAAAGCCTTAGCTTCAGTAAACGCAGTTTTCATAAACAACAAATGGCAATCAGCAAAAGGAAATATTTTATTATATATTAAGAAAAGCAACGCTGCGCCACTATTAAATTACGGCTCACAAATTATCTTCAAAAAAACTTTACAACCAATTATAAATAGTGGTAATCCCGCAGCATTAAATTATAATCGCTTTTGTTTGTTTCAGGGAATTACAAATCAGGTTTTTCTTTCAGCGAATGACTATATTATTTCATCATCAACAAACAAAAATTTTCTTAATCAGTTTTTATTTTTAACACGTGATGCTGCGCTTAGAACAATGCAGCAAAATATTCATTCAACAAAAGAATTAGGCATTGCAGAAGCACTATTGATTGGTTACAGAAATGATTTAGACAAAGATTTGGTGCAAGCTTACAGCGATACAGGCGTGGTGCATATTATCGCTATCAGCGGAATGCACATTGCTATTATTTATGCTACGCTTGTTTGGTTTTTTAAATTCTTTAAATCATCGAAATTTAAAAGAATTCTTGAGCCAATTTTAATATTAATTATCATTTGGATATTTACATTAATTGCAGGTGCTGCGCCATCTATTTCAAGAGCCGCAGTAATGTTTACCTGTATTCTTGTTGCAAAATTTTTAAATAAAAATGGCAACATTTATAATACGCTTGCTGTTTCGGCATTCATTCTGCTTGTATATAATCCATACAATTTATGGGACGTTGGTTTTCAACTTTCTTATGCAGCCGTCCTGAGCATCGTTATATTTTTCAAACCGCTTAATAATCTTATTTATATTCAGAATAAATCTTTGCGCAAACTATGGCAGTTAACATCTGTAACGCTTGCCGCGCAAATATTTGCGTTGCCAATTGTAATTTATCATTTTCATCAGTTGCCATTAATGTTTCTTGTCGGAAATTTAATTGCTGTGCCTTTATCAGGTTTTATTTTATATGCAGAGCTTGCTTTGTTTTGTTTTTCATGGTGGCAAAATGCTGCGGCTTTTATTGGTTGGGTAATTGAATATTGTATAAAGTTCATGAACGATTTTATACAATACCTGGACAAAATGAATTTTTCTGTTTGGGATGGTTTACATATTTCGTTATGGCAATTACTTATTATGCTCGGTTTTATTATATCCATAAGTGTATGGTTATTTTATAAAAAGAAATATGCATTTATTATAGCATTAAGTTTTGGAAATGTGTTTTTTATTTTACGCGATGTAAGCGTTATTCAACATGCAAATCAACAAAAACTTATTGTTTATAATGTACCGCAGCATGTAGCTATTGATTTTATAAACGGAAGAGCATTTAATTTTAGCGGTGATTCTATAGTTATTGAAGATGCTTTGCTTAGAAATTTTAATCTCAAATCTTCAAGAATTAAAGACAGAATAAGTGTAAAAGAAAATGTATTGCTTCCGCATTCTGATAACATGATTCTTACTTATGACGACAGAAAAATTTTATTACTCAATCATACAATATTCCAATCAAATACATTATCTAAAATACCTGTTGATATAATTATTGTGTGTGGAAAAATAAATAATTCAATGCGACAGTTAAATGATGTTTTCGATTGCAAAACATATATCGCAACAGGCAATATTCCAATGTGGAAATCCCTGCAGTGGAAAAAAGATTGCGGAGAATTACTTTTGCGCTTTCATTCAGTAGCACAACAAGGTGCGTTCACCATAAAAATGTAGCAGCAAATTTCACATCATGCAAAAAAAAATTCATAGCGCGTTAATTTCTGTTTTTTATAAAGATGGATTAGAAACTGTAGTTAAAGAACTCGAAAAACTTAATATCAAAATATATTCTACCGGTGGTACGCAAAAATTTATAGAAGATTTAAATATAAAATGTGAACCTGTTGAGTTACTTACAACTTATCCTTCTATTTTAGGCGGAAGAGTTAAAACACTTCACCCATCTGTGTTTGGTGGTATTTTAGGAAGAAGAGATAATGTGCAGGACGTAAAAGAAATGCAGCAATTTAATATTCCTGAAATTGACCTGGTGATTGTTGATTTATATCCGTTTGAAGAAACTGTTGCGCAATATGCTTTCCCAATATTTGATAAAACAGATAGCTCTGTTGAAAAAAGTATTATTGAAAAAATTGATATTGGCGGACCATCTATGATTCGCGCTGCAGCTAAAAATTTTAAAGATGTTTTAGTTATCGCAGCTAAAGATGATTATAATCCGCTGGTTGAGTTATTGCAAAGCAAGAATGGTGAAACTTTATTGGAAGATCGCAAAGGCTTTGCTGCAAAGGCTTTTGAAGTGGTTATGAATTATGATATTGCCATCAGCAATTATTTTAATCAAAATCTTTTTAATCCTTTTCATGAAAAAAAATCTTTGCGTTATGGTGAGAATCCGCATCAGCATGCATTTTTTTATGGCAATGAAAAAGATGTTTTTAATCAGTTAAACGGTAAAGAACTTTCGTATAATAATCTTGTTGATGTTGATGCTGCAATACAAATAATTAATGAGTTTGATAAAACATTTATAACGTTTACAGTTATTAAACACACAAAC
>CAXSDU010000046.1:10232-28147 GCA_964236165.1 uncultured Parafilimonas sp.
GTTTGCGGTATTGCGCAGCGCGAAACATTAAAAGAAAGTTGGGATGCTGCATTGGCCGGTGATCCTGAGAGCGCGTTCGGCGGTGTGCTTGTTACAAATGCAATTATTGATGCTGAAACAGCAAATGCTATAAACGGAATATTTTTTGAAGTACTTATCGCACCAGGTTTTAATGAAGATGCATTGCAAATTCTCAAAACAAAAAAGAACCGGATTCTTCTTGAACTCAAAACGCAAAATGTAAAATTTAGCATTCAATATAAATCTTTACTAAATGGAACATTGGTGCAGGATGTTGATAAAGGAAATTTTATTGAATGGAAAGAAATTGGTGGCAGAACAACAACTGAAGAAGAAAAACAAAATCTCAGCTTTGCAAATATTGTTTGTAAACATTTAAAAAGCAATGCGATTGCTTTAATAAAAAATAAACAACTCATAGGTAAAGGTTGCGGACAAACGAGCCGCGTTGATGCTTTGCGCCAGGCGATTGAAAAAGCAAACCAGTTTAAGTTTGATTTAAATAATGCTGTGCTGTCAAGCGATGCATTTTTTCCTTTTAATGATTGTGTGCAAATGGCGCATGCAGTGGGCGTGCAGGCTTTTATTCAGCCCGGCGGTTCTATAAGAGATAAAGACAGTATTGATTATTGCGTGCAAAATAATCTTGCAATGGTTATTACCGGCATGCGGCATTTCAGGCATTAATATGAACGATCTTATGCATCCGGTAATATTATTTGATGGAGTTTGTAATCTCTGTAACGCAAGCGTGCAATATGTTATAAAGCACGATAAGAAGAGAATGTTTCGCTTCGCTTCTTTACAATCAACTTTTGGAGAATCAATATTGAAGAAATTTAGTTTACCTGCAGATACATTTAATTCGTTTATACTTTTAAGTGATAATAAAATTTATATACGATCAACAGCAGCGTTGGTTGTCGCAAAAAAATTATCTGCGAGTATAAAATTGTTGTACGGTTTTATAATTGTTCCAAAGTTTATAAGAGATTTTATTTATGATGTTGTTGCAAAAAATCGGTACAAATGGTTTGGCAAAAAAGAAGCATGCTGGTTGCCAACAGCAGAATTAAAAGATTTGTTCCTGGAAAATGAATCTAAAAAATAAGTATCAATTATTCTTAGCTATCGGCGTTTTTACATCGTGATAAAATAAAAAAGTCCAGTTTTCTTCATTGCCTTTCTGCCACCATTGTTTGCGTAATTCCATTGCTTTTTTGCCATTAAAATCATACTTGGCAACAAACCTGTGTTTCATTTGTTGCAGTTGCGGCGCATCATCTGCACCAAAAAATATTTTTTCATTTTCTTCTTCAATCAAAAAAACCTGGTGATGCGGACTGTGTGCGCCTGTTACTTTATAATGAATATAATCATCAATAAATCCTTCTTCTTCAGTTAAAAATTTTACCTGATTATTTTTTTCAAGAATAGAAATTTCTTCAGTCATATAAGATGGAAAACCTGTGTTCATTGCAAAATCAAATTCTGATTGCTGCAAATAATAAGTCGCATTTTCAAATGACAAATTATAGTACCCAAGCTTGTCTTTATAACCAACGCCGCCGGAATGATCTTTATGCAGATGTGATAGCAAAACTTTGGTAACATCAGCAGGTTTAATATTATTTGTTATGAGATTTTGATGTAACTGCATTTCGTTTTGCTGCATAAAACCAAGCCCTGTGTCCAATAGCAAAATATCTTTTTTTGTTATTATAATAAATGGCTGAACTTCTACCACCAAACTTCCGCTGGCTCTTGCCTGCAATTCATCTTTGCCTGTATCAAAAGGAATAAAGATTTTAGTTTTATCAATGGTAAAAACGCCTTCTGATAATGGAATAATCTTCATTTTAAATCTAAATTATTTTTTCTGCCGGATGATCTTATAAATTTTTATAGCGCTTAGTAATAACACAACAAAGCAAATCAATCCAACCAAAGCCCAAACAAAACTCATGCTTTGTTTTACGGTTGCCAGCATAACAATTGCCACTAAAAAAATGGTGGCTACTTCATTCCATATTCTTAATCGCTGCGATGAATATTTATAAACGCCTTTTTGTTGTTGCTTAAAAATTTTATGTAACAAAAAAAAATAAATGTATAACAACAACACAAAGCAAAGTTTTATCAGCAGCCATCTTCCGGGTTCATCAAATAGTACTTTGTTCCAATCGCCTTTGAACATCACAATTAATCCAAAAACCAATGTAAGTATTGCTGATGGAAAAGTAATACCAAACCAAAGGCGCTTCATCATTATAGAAAATTGTTCATGCAAAATTGTTTTTGCGGGTTCTGGTTTTTCATTGGCTTCTGTGTTGTAAATAAATAAACGCGGCATATAAAACAAACCGGCAAAAAAAGTTACCACAAAAATTATATGCAATGCTTTTAAGTAATCGTACGCCATTTTAGTTTGGATTAAAAACCATTTCCGTTTCGCCAACCAACGTCTTATTAAGCCATGTTGTAAGCGTTGAAATCCATAATGGCTGCACGTTCATACATGGAATTAATGTAAACGATTCGCCGCCGGATTTTAAAAATATTTCTTTTCCTTCCAGCGCCATTTCTTCTAATGTTTCCAAACAATCACTTACAAACGCCGGGCAAACAACTACTAATTTTTTTATGCCTTCATTCGCTAATTCTGTTAAGCGCACTGCAGTATAAGGAGTAAGCCACGGATATCTTCCTAACCTTGATTGAAATGTTCTTTCAAATTTATTAGATGGAATATTTAATTTTTTTATTACTAATTCTGTTGTCTTCATGGTTTGATGTCGATAACAAAATTTATGCGCCGGCGAAGGAACGTTACAGCAATCATTTACCTGCAAACAATGATGATGCGTTACGTCAGTTTTCTTTACATGTCTTTCGGGAATGCCATGATAGCTGAACAAAATTTTATCATAATCATTTTCCAAATAAGGCTTGATGCTTTCACTCAATGCATCAATATATAATGCATTATCATAAAAAGGTTTTATAGTTGTAAGCTTAGATGCATACCTGTTTTTTGCATGAACTGTTATCATATCTTCCACCGCTGTTTCATAACTGCTCATTGCATAATGCGGGTACAAAGGCACTAAAATTATTTCTTTAAGATTGGGATTTTCATCATGCAATTTTTTTAAAACATTTGTTGATGAAGGATTGCCGTAACGCATTGCAATTTCAACTGGCACATCAACATTAGTTTGCACTTGAGCCTGCAAATTTTTACTGATTGTAATTAGCGGCGAGCCTTCTTCACCCCAAACAGTTTTATATGCTTCGGCAGAACGTTTTGCCCTGAACGGAACAATAATACCTTTTACCAGCATGGCTCTTAAAAGATATGGTTTATCAATTACTCTTTCATCCATCAAAAATTCTGTGAGATATTTTTTTAAATCTTTTATTTCTGTTGAATCGGGCGAACCAAGGTTCATTAAAATAATTGCTTTGTCTGCATGCATGCATGCAAAAGTATAGAGCGATTGATTGATGTTCAATTTAATAAATTATAAACATGACATATAAATGACAATTATAATTACAATTATCCTGTTTACAGAAAAAGCGCAAACTAACTTTGCCGCGCACAATGAACATGAATAATTTTTTTGTTGCTGGAATTAATTATAAAAAAACCGAAGCAGAAATGCGCGGTTTATTTGCAGTTAATTATGAACAATATGCTGCTGTTTTACGTGCGGCGCATAATATTGATATTGATGAAATTTTTATTCTCTCCACTTGTAACCGTACCGAAATTTATGGTGTTGCCGCTGATGCAAATTTACTGATAGAATTGCTTTGCACACAAACGGCGGGCGATGTTGAAACGTTTAAAAAATTAGCGTATATAAAAAATGATGCTGCGGCAGTTAAACATTTATTTAATGTTGGTGCCGGACTGGATTCGCAGATTTTAGGCGATTATGAAATTGTTGGTCAGTTAAAAGCTGCTTCAAAATTTTCAAAAGAACATAACTGCATTAAAACATTTACAGAGCGGCTTATTAATGCTGTTTTGCAAGCATCAAAATTTATAAAAACAAATACACATCTTAGCGGCGGCACAGTTTCGGTTTCGTTTGCCGCTATTCAATATATCCGCAACTATGTTAATAATATAAAAGACAAAAAAATTTTATTAATTGGCGCAGGTAAAATAGGAAGCAGCACCTGTAAAAATCTTGTTGATTATCTTCATACAAAAAATATTACGCTCATTAACCGTTCGGCGGAAAAAGCAATAGCGCTTGCAAATAATTTTGATTTGAAAGCTGCTAGCTTTGAAAATTTAAATTACGAAGTTGCAACTGCAGATATTATTCTGGTGGCAACAAATGCAGAAGCGCCTGTTGTACTAAAATCGCAGTTAAAAGATAGCAGCGAAAAATTTATTATTGATCTTTCTATTCCATGCAATGTGGAAGAATCTGTGCATGAATTACCAAATGTGCATTTAATTAATGTAGATGAGTTAAGTAAGCTGAAAGATAAAACACTTAAAAAAAGAGAAGCAGAAATTCCAAAGGCAAAAGAATTAATTGCTGAAGCAATGCTGGAATTTTTTGAATGGCATAATATGCGCAGGCATGCGCCCATGCTTAAAGATTTAAAAATAAAATTGAAAGAAATTTCTCATACTGATCTTCACACAACTTCTTCGTGTGATGAAGTTACAGATATAAAAATCCAGCGTGTATTAAATGAAACTGCCGGAAAAATAAAAACTGTAAACAGCAAAGGCTGCCATTATATTTCAGCCATTAATGAATTCATGCGCTTAAATTAATGACAAAGGTTTTACGCATAGGTACACGCGATAGTGAGCTTGCTGTTTGGCAGGCCACGCAGGTGCAACATCTTTTGCATAATAATGGTATTAACAGCGAACTTATTTATATAAAAAGTGACGGCGATAAAGATTTAATAACGCCGCTTTACGCATTAGGCGTACAGGGAATTTTCACAAAATCTTTAGATGCGGCTTTATTAAATAATAAAATTGATATCGCTGTGCATTCTATGAAAGATGTGCCTACGCAATTAGCAGAAGGCATTCAACAGGTAGCAGTTTTAAAGCGTGGAAATTATAAAGATATTTTAGTGTTCAGTCAACGGTCAACGGTCAACGGTCAACAGTTTTTAAACTCACATCTTACTATCGCTACTTCCAGTGTTCGCCGCATCGCACAATGGCTGCATCGTTATCCAAATCACACCATAGAAAATTTACGCGGCAATGTAAATACACGTTTGCGCAAATTGAATGAAAGCAATTGGAATGGCGCCATTTTCGCTGCTGCAGGTTTGGAAAGAATTAATCTTCGCCCCGAAAATTCAATTGATTTGAATTGGATGTTGCCGGCGCCTGCGCAGGGTGCAATTATGATTGTATGCAGAAGTGATCACGATAAAGTTTTTGAAGCATGCAAATCTTTTAATGATGAACAAGCAGCTTTATGCGCGAAGATTGAAAAAGATTTTTTAAAAGAATTGATGGGCGGATGTTCAACGCCGGTTGCTGCACTTGCAGAAATAATAAATGATACAATAATTTTTAAAGGAAATATTTTATCGCTTGATGGGAAAGAAAAAGTGGAAGTGAATAAAACTGTATTAATAAATAAAGCAAATAATTTGGGCGCAGTTGCTGCAATAGAATTATTGAATAACGGCGGAAAAGAAATTGCAGAAAAAATTCAGCGTGCGAGAAATTAAAACGCAAATATTATCAACAAGAGCAATCAATGAAACCCTTATACAGCAAGCGTTGCAGCAAAATATTAAAATTGATGTTTTGTCTTTTATAGAAACAGAGGTGATTGATTCTATTGAAGTGTATGAAGAAATTGAAAATGCTTTATTGGAATCTTCGGTTGTTATTTTTACAAGCATGAATGCTGTTGCAGCAGTTGCACAGCACATAGATGAATATAAACCTGACTGGAGTATTTATTGTATTGGTAATACAACCCAAAAATTGATAAAAGAATATTTTGGTGAAGAATTGATTGTGGCAACAGCAGATGGTGCAACAGAGCTTGCATCTATTATTGTTGAAGATAATGTTGCTGATGAAGTAATATTTTTTTGTGGCGATAAACGCAGGGATGAATTGCCGTCCATCTTAAACGAACATAGTATTGAAGTGAATGAGATTGAAGTATATCAAACTAATATGATCCATCATACAATAGAAAAAAATTATGATGGAATATTATTTTTTAGCCCGAGTGCAGTGGAAAGTTTTTTTTCAACCAATAACTTAAATGAGAAGACAATTTTGTTTGCGATTGGAAAAACGACGGCAAATGAGATAAAAAAATATTCGAGGAATAAAATTATTATTGGAGATGAGCCGGGCAAAACACATCTTGTTGAAAAAGTAATAGAATATTTTACCGGTTAGATATATAAGGTTTTTAAACCCTACTGATCTTTAATTACAAGCAATGAACGATTTATTATTAAAAGCTTTACGCAAAGAAAAAGTTGAACGCCCGCCGGTGTGGATGATGCGGCAGGCTGGAAGATATTTACCTGATTACATAAAGGTGCGTGAAAAATATGATTTCTTCACGCGTGTACAAACGCCGGAACTCGCAACCGAAATTACCTTACAACCAGTAAAAAAAATTGGTGTTGATGCAGCAATTATTTTTTCAGATATTCTTGTTATTCCGCAGGCAATGGGTTTGGAAGTTTTAATGGAAGAAGGTAAAGGTCCATCATTGCCAAAAACAATTCGAACACAAAAAGATATTGATGTATTAAATACAACGAACGCCGAACATCATTTAAAATATGTATGCGACGCCTTATCACTTACAAAAAAAGAATTGAATGGCAGTGTTCCTTTAATTGGATTTGCCGGCGCACCATGGACAATTTTTTGCTACATGATTGAAGGCAAAGGCAGCAAAACATGGGATAAAGCAAAACAGTTTGCTTATACAGAAACAGATCTCACGCACCAGCTTTTAAAAAAAATAACAGTAATAACAATTGATTATTTAAAAGCGCAAATCAATGCAGGCGCAGATTGTGTACAGGTTTTTGATAGCTGGGCTGGTAACTTATCTCCGGAAGATTTTAAAATATTTGCTCAACCTTATTTATTGCAGATTGCAGATGCTGTTAAAAAAAATGCACCGGTAATTTTATTTCCAAAAGGCAGCTGGTATGCGTTAAAAGATTTGAGTGAAAGTAACGCATCAGGTATTGGTATTGATTGGACAATTTCACCAAAATGTGCAAGAGAATTAACGAATAATAAGATTACACTGCAAGGTAATTTCGATCCCGCAAAATTATTGGCGCCAATCCCTCAAATAAAAAAATGGGTGAAAGAAATGATCGATGCTTTCGGCACACAAAATTATATTGCTAATCTTGGTCATGGTATTACTCCAAACGTTCCTGTTGATCATGCAAAAGCATTTGTAGATGCGGTGAAAGAATATAAATAAAGTAAAAATAAAATTTAAAATTTCATCGCTTGATTTTGGAATTTTTACTTTTGATTTTTAATTAATAATATGAAACAGTTATTTTCTTTGATCATTTCACTTCTAATCTTGCAAAACTTTATTTATGCGCAAGATTTATACATGCCGCGTAATATTAAAAAAGCTTATCAAAAAGGTACGCGCTCTTTAAGTGGTGCACCAGGTGAAAAATACTGGCAGAACAAAGGTGTTTATGATATTGCAGAAACAGTGCATACCGATACAAAATCAATTTCAGGTAAAGAACAAATTGTTTATTCAAATAATAGCACCGATACTTTAAAAACAATTGCAATTCGTTTTGTAAATAATATTCATAAACCCGGCGCGCCGCGTTCAGGATTTTATGGAAAAGATTTTCTTGATTCAGGTTTACATATTTCGTCTTTTAAAATTGATAATGATGTTTATGATATTAATAGCGATGGTTGGAGCACTGTAAATCCGGTGAGATTGAAATCTGTGATGTTACCACATTCATCTGCAACGCTCGAAATTGAATGGGATTATCCTTTATCAAAACAAAGCGGGAGGGAAGGTCAGATAGATTCAACTTCTTTTTATTGCGCTTATTCTTATCCGCGTGTTTCTGTGTATGATGATTATAATGGATGGGATATGATTCCGCATTCTGACCGCCAGGAATTTTATAATGATTTCAATGATTATACTTTCTCAGTAAAAGCGCCGAAGAATTTTATTGTGTGGGCTACCGGCGATTTTTTAAATCCTAGTGAAGTGCTGCAACCCGCAGCAGCAAAGCGTTTGAAAGATTCTTATACATCAGACAGCGTGATACATATTGCAACATTAGATGATATGCGGCAACACAACATCACGCAACAAAATGATTTGAATACATGGAAGTTTAAAGCTGACCATATTACTGATGTATGTTATGCAGTGAGCAATCATTATTTATGGGATGCCGGCAGTGAAATGGTTGATACAAAAACAAATCGCCGTGCAAGTATGCAGGCGGCATACAATGGAAGTTCGGAAGATTTTTATCATGCAGTAGAGTTTGGTAAGAATGCATTGAAATTTTTCTCCACGCAATATCCCGGCGTGCCATATCCGTTTGTAAAGATGACTGCATTCCAGGGTTTTGCCGATATGGAATATCCGATGATGGTAAATGATTCGCATGTGACGAATATGGCTTTTGCACAATTGCTGCAAGACCATGAAATGGCGCATACTTATTTCCCTTTTTATATGGGCATAAATGAAACACGTTATGCATATATGGATGAAGGCTGGGCAACTACATTTGAATATTTAATTGGTATTGAAGAAGTGGGAAAAGCCACTGCTGATTCCGTGTTTAAAAACTTCAGGGTAAGAAGATATATTAATGATCTTTCAACGGAAGAAGATCAGCCAATCATCACTATGTCAACGCAGGTAAGCGGCGCGGGTTATGGAAATAATTCTTATGGTAAAGCATCTTTATCTTATCTCGCTGTAAAAGATTTGTTGGGTGATGAATTGTTTAAAACGGCATTACATCATTACATAGAAAACTGGAATGGCAAACATCCTATTCCGTGGGATTATTTTTATTCAATGAACACAGGTGCAAAACAAAATTTGAATTGGTTTTGGAATAACTGGTTCTTCAGTAATAGTTATATTGATTTGAAAATTAAAAATGTTCAATCAAAAAATAATAAAACAACGGTTACTATTGAAAATGTTGGCGGCTTTGCTATTCCGTTCGATGTTGTTTTAACATCAAAAGATGGCAAAGAAAAATTGCAGCATTTTACACCTTCTGTATGGAATAAAAATGAAAAAATAATAAGTGTTGTTATTGATAATATAGCAGTACTTGATTCAATAAAATTAGATGGTGGAATTTTTATGGATGCAACACCGGATAATAATATTTTTAAATTATGATAAATTATTTAGTTGTTTAACTTAATAAATAACGGTTGACATTTAGTTCAGGTTTGTTGGGCAAGAATGGTAATAATCGTAATGTTTTATTTGAAATGAATTTGCTGTTTTTAAATCGGGTGTTGCAAGATTACTTTTGTTAACAAACAAATGAATAATCTAAATTAGTTTTAAACAAACCTTACCAAAATCTTCTTCGCTAAGAATTTATAGATAGTAGTTTTGAAGCATGTGGATGATTTGCAAAAAAGAATGGAATCAATTCTTCAGCAGCCTTACCGGTTATATTGCATTAGTGGTTTTTTTATTGTTGAACGGATTAGTATTTTTTGTTTTTCCAAACACCAGTTTACTCGATTTTGGTTATGCTTCGCTTGATGGTTTCTTTTCATTTGCACCGTGGATTTTATTATTCCTTATTCCAACCATAACAATGCGCAGTTTAGCGGATGAATATAAAGCCGGCACATTTGAATTATTAAAAACATTGCCACTTACTTCTTCGCAAATTGTATGGGGTAAATTTTTTGGTGCTTTATTAATTGTATTACTCTCATTAATTCCCACAACAATTTATGCATTTTCATTGCAACATTTAAGTGCTGCCGGCGGTATAGATGTTGGCGCAACCGCTGGCAGTTATATTGGTTTGTTTTTATTAGGCGCAGTATTTACTTCGGTAAGTTTATACACCAGCAGTTTTACCAATAATACAGTTGTAGCATTTATAAGTGGCGCATTTCTTTGTTTAGTTTTGTATACAGGTTTTGATGCATTAAGTCAGTTATCTTTTTTTGCAAATGGCGGGGATTATTATGTGCAAATGCTTGGTATAAATTTTCATTATAAAAATATTAGCAGGGGAGTAATTGATATGAGGGATATGATCTATTTTTTTGCTATTATTATTTTTTTTATTTCTATTACAAAAAAAAATATTGAACTGAGATAATTAATGAATTCAAACAAAAAAATATCAGCTAAAGAAAATGCATGGTTGGTTTTAATTGTTGTATTGATTGCAGTTATTTATGCATCAACCTTATTGCGTTATCAAATTGATCTAACGGCAGAAAAACGTTTTAGTTTAAATCAATCAACAAAAAAATTATTATCTAATCTCAATTCTACTATAAATATTACTGTTTTTCTTACGGGAGATTTGCCTGCTAATTATAAGAAATTAAGTATTGCAACAAATGATTTGCTGTCTGAGTTCAGAGATATCAGCCATAATAATATTCGTTACCATTTTGAAAAACCCGGTGAAAATTTAAATGATAGTGATCGGAATAATTTATATGATAGTTTACAAAAATCAGGTGTTGTATTCGAACAAAATAATGATGTATCACAAACCAATGAAAAAGCAACACAGCAATTAATTATTCCTTCTGCAATTGTTGAATATGGAAACAGCCTTCCTGTTGTAATTGATTTACGCAGCAGCCGTACTATATTTAAAAATTATAACGTAGTGAACGATGAGCCGCAGGAAGATAAAGAAGCTACACTTAACTCAGCAGAAGCATTGCTTGAATATAAATTTGCAAATGCTATTGATAAACTCACACGAAAAAATGTTCCGACCGTTGCATATTGTTTAGGAAATGGCGAGGCTGGTTCGCATAATGTAAACGATCTTATTCAAAGTTTACGCAATGATTACCGGTTAGCAATTTTTGATTTGCAGCAATCTTATCCTAATCCATCGCTTATCAACACATTATTAATTGTAAAACCTACAAAACCGTTTACAGATGAAGACAAATTGAAGCTTGATCAGTATGTAATGCATGGCGGAAAAATTATCTGGTGTATTGACAAATTATATGCAGAGCTCGATAGTTTAATGCGCAGCCAGGCAGATTTTGTTGCATACGATCGTAACTTAAATCTTGATGATATTTTGTTTCGTTATGGTGTGCGTATAAACGGTAATCTTTTGCAAGATTTGAATTGCAGTAAAATTCCGTTGGTTACAGGTTATAATGCAGATGGCAGCCCGAAAATGCAACGTTTTCCCTGGCCATATTATCCGTTTCTTTCTTCGCCAAATAACAATATTATTTCTAAAAACTTAGATCGGGTTTTATCTGTTTTTCCATCAAGTATTGATACAGTAAAAGCGCCCGGAATTAAAAAAACAATTTTATTAACGAGTGATACATCAAGCCGCTTATTAAGTTCTCCGGCAATTGTAAGTATTAATAAAATTATGGATGATATCAGCACACAAAACTTTAATTCATATAACGAACATTATATTCCGGTTGCTGTTTTATTAGAAGGAAAATTTAATTCACTTTATGCAAATCGTTTAATGCAAACAGTAAAAGATTCTGTAAGCAAAGCGTTAGGAAAACCTTTTGCAGCAAGCAATTCAGCCGATACAAAACAAATTGTTATGAGTGATGCTGATATTGTTACAAACGAAATAAGTGAAACATCAGGAGCATTGCCGATGGGCGAATTGCCTTATGAAAATTATCGTTTTGCCAACCGCGAATTCTTCTTGAATTGTATTGATTATTTAACCAGCACGAGTGGCGTTTTCGAAAGCCGTAATAAAGATTTTACATTACGCCTGCTGGATAAAAAGAAAGTTGTTGATGAAAAATTAAAATGGCAGTTTATTAATATAGTAATTCCGATTGTGCTAATAATTTTATTTGGTTTATTTTACCAGTGGCGAAGAAAAAATTTATTTGGCAGTTGATAATAAAATTTCATGTCTAAAGAAACAATTACGTATATAGTTTTTGGTGTTGTGCTTTTACTGGCGCTGATTTTTGATTTAGGGTTACTAAGCAAAAAAAATAAGAAAGTAACGATGAAAAAAGCGCTGCAGCAAACAGTTTTTTGGGTGTTGCTGGCACTTGCTTTTTTTGTTTTTGTATGGATTGAAGATGGCAGAAAACCTGCACTTGAATACATCAGCGCTTATTTAATGGAATGGAGTTTAAGCATAGATAATATTTTTGTTTTTATTCTCATTTTTACTGCATTTAATGTAAAAGAAAAATATTATTCCCGTGTTTTGCTTATAGGTATTTTAATGGCTATTGTATTTCGCATTGCTTTTATAACAGTAGGTGTTGCGCTTGTGCACCGGTTTGAATGGGTGTTATATATCTTCGGCGTTTTTCTTGTATATACCGGTTATAAAATGTTTACTTCAGATGAAAGTGATAAGTTCGATCCCGAAACATCAAAAGCATACAAATTTGTAAAGAAGATTTTTCCAATAACAATGAGTGATGGAAATGGAAAATTTTCAATTATTGAAAACGGCAAACGCATGTACACCGCACTTTTTGTAGTAGTAATGATGCTTGCCAGTATTGATCTTGTTTTTGCTTTAGATTCTATTCCTGCAGTGCTGGGTATTTCAAGAGATAAAATGGTAATTTATACATCAAATATCTTTGCTGTGCTTGGTTTAAGAAGCCTGTTCTTTTTGTTAAGAGGCGCAGTAAGCAAGTTTGAATATTTACAACAAGGCATTTCAATTGTATTAATTTTTATCGGGCTTAAAATGCTTGGCGCACACTGGTTTGATCAATGGTTCAACACTAATACACAGGTATTTATTTCACTCGGTGTAATTATACTTTGTATAACAGGTTCTATTTCACTTTCATTATATAAAAACAAGCAAAAGAGTTTGCAACAATAATTAACCTGCATTATTGTTATCATTAGTATTTACTTCTTTGTTATCATCATCTTTATCTTTTTTAAAATCAAGCTTGCCAAACTTATAAGTAAAGTTGATGCCAAAAGAACGAATCGGCGCTTTGCGAACACTATTGGTTATAAAATTTGTTCCGTATAAAACAGTTGGTAATCTTAAATATTTACTGAAGAAATTAGAAGCTGTTAATGCAATGCTTGCTTTTTTATTCCAAAGCTGTTTGCGCGCCGCAAGTGTATAAAAAGTAAAGGAAGGATACTTGCCTTGCAACTCATTTCTTGGGGAATTAAAATTGCCAAAGAATTCTGCTGACAAATTTTTATTAAACTGATAACCTGCGTTTAAATTAATGCGATAATTAAAGCTTCTTGCATTACTTCCTGCATCAATATCATTAATAATATATCTTCTGAAAAAAGAAAGATTGCTTCGCAAATTAAATTTATCAGTTGCGCGAATGCTTCCGAAAATATTTAAACCTGCATTATGCTCTCTGCCAATATTTTCTCTTGTGCTTACTGAAACATTGGTATAAAGAGTATCTCCAATAGATAGCGATTGATAAACGGCTGTGTAAGGCTGAATGTCATTATTGCTTGTGCGATAAAATGCAGTGATCATAAAAGAACCTGCATTACCATAATCATGATTGTAAGAAAGCTCAACGCGATTGCCAACTTCCGGTTTTAAATATGGGTTACCTGCTGTAATATTTTTTGGATCTGTTGTGTTGATGAAAGGATTCAGACCTTCATAATCTGGTCGTTCAATTCGTTTTGAATAACTCAACTTTAAAGTTTGATTATCTGTTACGTTTCGCGAAATATATACTGACGGAACCAACGTATTGTAACTTGGCGTATTTGTTTGTTGCGTTGCATTGGAATAATAAGAATTGATTTCTGTACGCTCATATCTTGAACCAAATTTTACATCAAATAAATGAGCAACCGGCAAAGCAAGTTCAGCATACAAAGCATACACTTGCTGGTGGTAAGAAAGATGATTGGAAATTAAACTATCATACAAATATTCTTTGCTGTTTGTTTGCAATGCATACACATTTGCATTGCTTATTATATCATTAAATGTGAAATCTGCACCCGCATCAAAAACTATATTTTTTGCAAAAGGTTGCGTATAATCAATTTCAATTTCAGTTTCATTTTCTTTTCCAAGATTTTGATTATTGATACCATAAAAAACAGAATCCTGTGGTATTAAGGTTTGATAATTATTTCCCCTTGAATTATCATTGCCCAAACTTGTGCTTACATCTATTTCGAGTGATTGATCTTCTTTTTTAAAAGTTCTTTTATAGTTCAGATCTGCATTAGTATAAGCAGAATAAAATTTATTACCGGAATTACTTATTGACTGAATATTTGAAATAATATTATTACTGTTAAATGGCGTAACCTGCTGTTGCTGGTTTACAACACCGCTGCCGGAAAAACCATACTTGCTATAATTTAAACTGCCGGAAAAACTATTAAACTTTTTTACTGTCCAGTCAAAACCAATACCCGATTCGGTTCCATATCTTTTTGTTTCAGGAAGACTTTCCTGTATCAATATGTCATATTCTTTATCAAGCGAATCTGTTGTTGTACGATAAGATGAAACAGGTGTTTTTGATAAAATTCTTTCGTTGCCGCTGGCAAATGCATTTAAGCCAAAATTTCCACGGCGCATAGTAATATTGAAAGACCCATTTTCCAATCGCGTGCCTGCACTTAGAGAAACATTTCCGTTGATACCATTAATTTTTGATTTTTTTAAAATGATATTTATAATTCCACCCAAACCTTGTGCATCATATTTGGCACCTGGGTTTGTAATTACTTCAACACTTTTTATTTCGCTGGCAGGAATAGCTTGTAATACATCCGCAATATTACTTCCAAATGCGGTTGATGGTTTTCCGTTTATTAAAAAACGAATATCGCTGCTGCCGGCAAGCTCAACATTGCCATCCGGATCAACTGAAATTTGCGGCACTTTTTTTAGAACATCTGTTGCAACACCACCAACAGATGTAAGATCATTTTCTGCATTGTAAACAAGCTTGTCAATTTTATTTTCTATCAGCTTCGCCTGCGATGTAACTACAACATCTTTTAAAGTGTTTTCGTTTTTATGTAATAAAATAATAGCAATATTTTTTGGAATACGGCTTTCTTTTATCTGTACATTTTCTAAGATTTTTTTTGAGTAACCAATAAACTCAAATGAAAAATTATAAGAACCGGAATCAACATCTGTAATTTTAAAATAACCAAGACTGTCTGTTGTTGCACCGTTTACAACTTTATTTGTTTTGTTATTGATTAAAGTGATTGTAGCATATTCAACCGGCTTTTTTGAAATACTATCAATTATACTTCCTGTAACTGAATTTTTATTTTGAGAATGCGCTTGTAATCGGAACAAACAAATTATTATGAGGATTAATTTTATCTTCTGCATCAATATTCAGCTAAGCTTATGTTAGTTAAAAGCACATTGAATTTGCGCAAAGATGAATTACTTATAATAAGTAAATAATAAATTATGAATGTAATAACATTGAGTTATAAAAATGCAGGTAATACTTTAAAAACGTTTTACAAAATGATGAAGTAAAATCTATATTCAGTTGATTAAACTTTACTTTCCTGCAATGAAGAAAAAATATTATAAGCTATTCAAAAAATTAAGCAGTTTATCTCTGTCTGTTTTATTAAGATTTATAAATTGATCTTTTGCTTTCTGTGCTTCGCCGCCATGCCATATAATTGCTTCTTCAATACTGCGTGCTCTTCCATCATGTAAATAAAAAGCAGTGCCATTTGTTTTTGGAAATAATCCTATTCCCCAAAGCGGCATTGTTCGCCATTCACTTCCTGTTGCTAAAAAGTCCGGGCGGCCATCAGCCAGTCCATCACCCATATCATGCAATAAAAGATCTGTGTATGGATGAATACGTTGATTAGAAATTTGCGGCAATGTTAGATCGGCACCGGTTTGTATTGTTGGAATGTGACACTTCGCGCACTGAATCTGTGTAAATAATTTTTCACCGGCCTGCACATCAGGATCGGTAACATTTCTTCTTGCTGGTACTGCAAGAGATTTTACATAAAATGCAACTGCATTTAAAATACTGTCGGGCAATTCGGGATCATCTTTACGATTATCATCCTGTAACTCACCAGCAGAACTTTCTTTAGGTGCAACATAATTTGTAACGCCCATATCCTGCTGATAAGCAAAAGCAGCCTGGTGCAAAATATTTATTGTATTTGCCTTCAAACCAAATCTTCCTAAATCCATTACTTTACTTAATGTATCATAAATATAATTTGGCTTTCCACTAATACCATCACCATCTTTATCATCTGGATCAGCAAAAGAAAGTATTGTGCTTTCGGGAATATCTTCCAGCAAACCCAAGCCAAAAACAGGTGGCGCCATACGTGGTGACAGATTATAAATTGCAGGTAACTGAGTGTAAGGACTTGTAAGAATATATGTAGGTTTTCTCAACGTTACAATTGTGCCATCAGGATATGTAACCGGTATATCTGTGTAAGAAATATTTATATGCGCTTCAGGTTTTGAACTGAATACACTTTGGTCTTGTAACTGAAAGCCAAAACCGGGAATACTTAACGGTGCACCGGTAGCATCTTCGCCCGGCAAACTTACTCTTATTAATAATGAAGAATTGTTGAAACCTGCAGTGGGCGTGCCTTTGCCATCATTATGATGACATGAAATACAACTTACATTATTGAAGATTGGACCGAGACCACCGTGTATTATTGCAGGTGCAGAAACAAAACTCTGCTCAAAAGAAGCATCACCTAATTCGTGCACCTGCAAATCTCTTGCGCTTAATCCATTAACCGGATGTGTGAATGCTTTTGAAGTTGCATCAAAAATAGTTGCAGCGCCACCGCTTAAGCGGTCATCATATCCATTCTCCGGAAAATCTGACGCTTTATTACATTTTGTAAAAATGATAATTGATGTTACAACAGATAATATAACAATGAATTTTTTCATCTCAGTCCTTTACCTGCTGCTGCATAAAAGTGAGCAGGTCATTTTTATTTGTATTGCTTGACTGATCAATAAGTGTTTCGGCTAACTGATCAAGAAGATTCATTGTTTGTTGTACCTGCGAACGCTGATCAATTATAGCCTGTTCAAAAGGTTCAGTTATGTTATCAAAAGAATTAATAGCTGCAGTGATCTGCGATTTTATGGTATTATCAAGCGACTTGTTTCTTATGCTTACAAGCGTTGTTATACCTGCGCTACCGTTTTTTCCTAAATAAACTGTTTGCAAACCAATGATATTATTTTTGAAATCTGTTGTAGAATTTCCGCTGTATGGCGATTCAACAATGTTTGGATTTTTTGCATCAAAAGGTTCTTTCATTTTACCTTCACCTACTTCATCGCAAATACCATGCATTGCAGTTATTATATCTACAAAAACTTTTTGCTTGGTAGAATAAACCGAACTGCCGTTACCTGCTGTTTTAACTTGTTGGGCAAAGTTAGCAGGCGCTTCTTCCCAGCTTGTATTTATAGAGGTGCAAATATTTACAATATCGGTAGTTGCACTAACCACATATTTTTTTTCGCGTACAGTTAAGTCCGAAGCTTTTTTATCAGAATGGTCACCAAAAATTAAATATTCAACAGGATGAAAACCTCTTAAATTAAAAGGCAACGCTTCAATATCTGCAAGCTCAAGTGCATTGCTGCTTGCA
>CAXSDU010000047.1:0-3991 GCA_964236165.1 uncultured Parafilimonas sp.
TTGCTTAAAGTATTGGTAGGTGAATATTTAACGTCTGCCGGCACGGTTGAGCGCAGCCGAAATACAACTATGGGTTATCTGCACCAGGATTTATTAAGCTTTGATACAAATGATTCAATATTGGATGTTGCGCTTATGGCATTTGAAAAAATTAAACAGCTAGAAAAAGAAATTGAAGAATTAGGCAAAGAGCTTGAAGCAACATCAGACGAAAAAATTTTGCTTGTTTATTCTGATAAACTGCATGAACTGGAAGTGCTCGGCGGCTATAATATTCATCATAAAACAGAAGAAGTTTTACAAGGTTTAGGTTTTTCAAACAGTGATTTACAGAGACCGTATAAAGAATTCAGTGGTGGCTGGCGCATGCGTGTATTGCTGGCGAAAATGATTTTGCAACAACCAGATTTATTATTGCTTGATGAGCCTACAAACCATTTGGATTTGCCATCTATAGAATGGCTTGAAAAATATTTGCAGCATTATAAAGGCAGCGTTGTAATTGTTAGTCATGATAAATATTTTTTGAACCGCATGGTTACAAAAATTGTTGAGTTGTATCAGCAACAATTGCATATTTATACGGGCACTTATGATTATTACGAAACCGAAAAAGAACAGCGTGTAGATCTACAGCAACGTGCATATGAAAATCAGCAGGATTATATTCGTCAGAATGAAAGATTAATTGAACGCTTTAGAGCCAAAGCCAGCAAGGCTGCAATGGCACAAAGCCTGATAAAAAAACTAGATAAGTTAGACCGTATTGAAAACGTTGAAATAGAAAGACCAAATCTTAAAATCAATTTTAAAATAGATACGCAGCCGGGAAAAATACTGGCGTCTGTAAAACATGCAACCAAAGCATTCAGTGAAAATGTAATTGTAGAAAATGCTGAGGCTGAAATTGAGCGTGGTGATAAAATTGCTCTGATTGGTGCTAACGGAAAAGGAAAATCAACCATACTTAGAATACTTGCCGGCACTGAAAAATTTGAAGGAGAAAGAACCTGGGGACATAATGTTGATGAGAGTTTTTACGCGCAACACCAGTTGGAAGCGTTGAATTTAAATCATACAGTGTTGGAAGAATTAGCGCACAGCGGCAGTGGCAAAACCGAGCAGGAATTACGCAATTTATTAGGCTGTTTTTTATTTAGCGGTGATGACGTAGATAAAAAAATAAAAGTTTTAAGCGGTGGTGAAAAAGCGCGTGTGGCATTGGCAAAAGTAATTGCAGGAAAGTCGAATTTTTTATTGCTGGATGAGCCGACAAACCATTTGGATATTCATAGTGTTGAGCTATTGAGCGAAGCATTGAATAAATATGAAGGCAGTTATATTTTAGTAAGTCATGATAGATTTTTTATTTCAAAAACAGCAAATAAGATTTGGGAAATTATTGACCATGAAATAAAAGAATTTAAAGGCGGCTACGAAGAATATGTTGAATGGAAAGAAAGAATGGCAAAGAGTCAACAGTTAGCAGTTAATAATAAACGGTCAGCAGAAAAGCAAACTGTGAAATCTGAAACGCCGATTGTAAATAAAACGCAGAACACAAAATCTAATACTCAAAACTCAAACGAATTACAAAGACTGCAAAAGCAATTAAATAAACTGGAAGAGCAATTAAATAATATTACCAAAGAAAAATTACAAACCGAAGAAGCGCTGGCAAATCCTGGAAGCTATTCAGATAAAAATAAATTTTTGCAGTTGGAAACTAATTATAAAACTGTTCAGCAAAAATTAGAAGCAGCTAATAAAGAATATGAAGCTATTTTTGAAAAGTTGATGAAGCTCGAAGCTGAATAATAATTATTACAGCCTTTATTAAAATCCCAGTTTTCAAATTCTTTTGCAACTGCGGTTAAAAAAGATGCACCAATACTTCCATCAATAATGCGGTGATCGTAGCTTAAAGATAAATACATCATGTGGCGAATACCGATGGTATCGCCTTGCGCAGTTTCGATTACAACGGCTCTTTTCTTTATAGCACCAACAGCAAGAATAGCAACTTGCGGCTGATTAATAATCGGTGTGCCCATTAAACTTCCAAACGTTCCAACATTGGTTAATGTAAAAGTGCCGCCTTGTGTATCATCTGGTTTTAGCTGATTATTTCTGCCGGCATTGCCAAGATGATTTACTTTTTTACTTAAGCCAACAAGATTTAGTTCATCAGCATTTTTTATTACAGGCACAATTAAATTTCCGTTTGGTAAAGCTGTTGCCATGCCGATACTAAAATCTTTCTTCACAATAATTTTATCACCGTCAACAGAACTGTTTATAATCGGGTAACGTTTCATTACATGTATCAAACAATCAATAAACATCGGTGTATACGTAATCTTTGTACTGTTTTGTTTTTCAAACTCGCGTTTATTTTTTTCGCGCCATAAAACCATGTTGGTAACATCAGCCTCAGCAAAACTTGTAACATGCGCACTGGTTTGTTTACTGTTCACCATGTGCTTTGCAATCAGCTTGCGCATTCTATCCATTTCAATTACTTCAACATTATCGCCGTAATTAGTTTCTGGTTGCTCGTTGCTTGCTTCAGGTTGTTGTTGAGTTTCCTGTTTCCTGTTTTCAGTTTCTGGTTGTGGCTGTTTTGTTTCAGTGAACGGTTGACGTTGAACGCTTGACGATTCTATATGAACCGGTTCATTTCGTACTTCGTATTTCGTATTTCTAACTTGTTCACCACGTCTGTTTCCCACATAATTCAAAATATCTTTTTTCGTAACGCGACCTTCATTTCCTGTTCCATGAATCTGCTCAAGTTCAGCCATTCCAATTCCTTCACTGTTTGCAATATTTAAAACCAGCGGCGAATAAAACCGATTGATTTTTCCATTGCCATTTCCGTTACCATTTCCATTTGCATGAGTTGGTGAATAAGATGAAGGAACATACGGCACTGATTCAACTTCTTTTTCATCTTCACTTTTTACATCAGCTTGCGGCGCATAAACAGGCTCATTGCTATCTGTATTATTTTGTTTTACATCGGTTTCAATTTTTGCAATTACAGCACCAATCGGCACCACATCATTTTCCTTAAATAAAATTTCGCTAATCGTTCCTTCCGCAGTAGATGGCACTTCGCTGTCAACTTTGTCGGTCGCAATGTCCAGCAAAGTTTCATCCTGCTTAATTGCATCACCCGGGTTTTTATGCCATTTTAAAATCGTAGCCTCCATTATACTTTCGCCAAGTTTTGGCATTACTAAATCTACAATAGCCATAATTTTTATTTTAGTTTTTGGGGCTGTTTGCTCAAAACAAATCTCAACTTTAGTTCCGGCTATCGCTGCAAGTCCGCCACAAAATCAAACGCACAAAAATCTTTAGCGGGCTTTACGCTTCTATCCGGCAGCCGTTCAGCTTTTTAGTTCTGTTCAGCAAAAATCAACTATCAAAAATATTCTTACAATCGCTGAGCGCCAAAGTTAATGAAAGAGATTAATTAGCATTTTTTATAAATGTGCATAACAAGTGTAAAGCATTCACCGCAGTTAATTCGATATTTCGTCTTCTATTAAACCTGAATTGAAATTTTTTCGTTTCTGTTTTATTTTTATTGCCAACTGCAATCCAAACTGTGCCAACAGGTTTTTCTGCAGAGCCGCCTCCGGGTCCCATAATTCCTGAAACAGCAATTGCATAATCAGTTTGCATTACATTTAAAATACCTTTTATCATTTGCTGTACAGTTTCTTTACTTACGGCACCAACTGTTTGCAATATTTCATTACTAACATGCAAAACATTTTTCTTAATGCTGTTATCATAACTCACCACACTTCCTTTAAAATAACATGATGAACCTGAAACCAATGTAATAAGATGCGAAATATAGCCTCCCGTACAACTTTCAGCTGTTGCAACAGTTTTATTTTTTTCTTTTAATAATCTGCCCAGTAATACTTCAAACAAAATATCTTCATCAACCACCATTACATCTGCAACTTGTTTT
>CAXSDU010000047.1:4001-27636 GCA_964236165.1 uncultured Parafilimonas sp.
GCGCTGGTTTTGTAATAGGCTACCAATTCATAATTCAGTTCATTAAAATTTTCTTCTAATGCTGTTTCAACTTTTTCTTTTTCACCTTGTGCGGTCAATCGCAAACGTACCATTCCGTGATTAGGCAAGTAAGCCAATTTGATATTTTTAGGCAAAGATTTTTCAAAATCTTTTATACGTTCTGCAAGAAAAGATTCGCCAACATTCATTGTAATTAAAGTTCTGTGCGCGATATATGGCAAATCAAATTTTGTTTTTAATAAAGGCAAAACATGTTTCTCCATAATAAAATTCATCTCGTGCGGAACGCCCGGCATGCTTATAAAAATCTTATTATTTTTTTCAAATAACATTCCCGGCGCAGTACCAACATTATTTTTTAAAACTGTACAAACATCAGGCACTTCGGCTTGTTTACGGTTACTTTCCAGCAGAGGCATTGGTCGTTTAAAAACATACTCAAACAAATAAGTTACATGCGCTAAAACATCTTCATCCATTACCATCTTGCCACCAAAATATTCGCACAATAAAGGCTTGGTTATATCATCTGCAGTTGGTCCTAACCCGCCGGTTATTAATATAATGTTTGAAGATGCACTTTCTTCATCCAATGCTTTCCAAATTTCTTCATACACATCACCAACAGCTACTCTCCTGTTTACCCAAACGCCAATTTTATTTAATTCCTGTGCAATCCACGCGCTGTTGGTGTCAATTACCTGACCTATCAATAATTCATCACCAATAGTTATAATAGAAGCTTTTATATGTTGCATAATATTTAAGAATGCAACGAAATTAAAACGGCGAATGTCAATAATTCATGAAATATATTTTACCAGTTATTTTTTTAAGTTTTTGTATGCATGTTGATGCGCAAAATATTAAACCGCAAATACAGGTATATGCAGCGCCAGGGTTTTTTTTCGAACAATTGAGCAGCGACAGTTTAGTGCCACCGGAAAAACGCAAACATTCGCGTTTGGGGGATGTTGCTTCGTATGCAATGCAAGTTGCAGTGCCGCTAAAAAATCAACGATGGTTAATAAAAGGCGGTGTTGGTTTTAATCAGCGCCATTATAGTATGAGCAAATATTCATTAGATGATTTTTTAGTAAGTCTTTTTTTATTTGATTCGCCTTTACGCAGAGATAGTTTTGCATTAACCTATATTCGTTTTACCAATAATTATTTCCAGGTTCCCGTTTTATTTGCTTACATGCTTAATAAACCTAACGGCAATTTTCATTTGTATGCAGGCATAAATTTAAGAGGAGATTTTCTTACAAAAAGCAAAGCAGAAGTACGTTTCGACTCAACTTATAAAATTCCTGCAACTGCAGATATTAATGCTGCACAGAAAGTATATACTGCTAATGCTTCCAAATTTGTTTTTACTATTGAACCATATATTGAAGGTTCGTTTACTATTTATAAAAAAATCGGAGCATTTATTCAGTTTCGTCCGTTATCACTTTACTCATCACCATTAGATAAAAAGTTAACCACTTCTACAGGAGAACTATTAAGTTTTACATTTGGTGCTTCTTATAGTCTCAAATAAATGAAGCAATTTTTTATCATCCTTTTTGCGTTTTGTTTCTTTAATGTATCAGCGCAGAATATTTCTCAAAAATTAAATAGTGCAATAAATAATTTTTTGAATGATGACCAGCTAAAACATGCTGTGGTTAGTTTGTATGTAACTGATACAGATGGCAATAAAATTTTTGCTTTGAATGAACAATATGGATTAGCACCGGCAAGCACGCAAAAAATTTTTACAACAATTGCTGCTTTCGCTTTGCTGGGTCATGATTTTACTTATAAAACAGAAATTGGTTATAATGGAAAAATTGATGACGGAATTTTAAATGGCGATATTATTATAAAAGGTTTTGGCGATCCAACATTAGGCAGCTGGCGATATACGCAAACAAAACCTGATTCAATTTTAAATTTCTTTACAACTGCAATTAAAAATGCAGGCATAAAAAAAATTTCTGGTAATATAATTTTAAATGATGGTGTATTTAACTATAATGCTTTGCCTGGTGGTTATATCTGGAATGATATGGGCAATTATTATGGCTCGGGGATTTGGGCAATTAACTGGCGTGAAAATCAGTATGATCTTATTTTAAAACCGGGAAAAAATATTGGTGATACTTCAATTTTATTAAGAACAAGTCCGCCAATTGCGATTGATGATTATAATAACTTTATAACAACTGCGAATACAGGAACAGGTGATAATACAATTCTATATACAACGCCTTACAACACAAAAATTTTTGCTGAAGGAACTATTCCAAAAGGTGTAAATGAATTTAAAGTTTCGGGCTCGCTGCCTTATGCAGCAGAACAATTAAAACTGGAATTAGATTCAGCATTAAAGGAAAGTAAAATTCATTTAACAGGAAGTATAATTACAGGCGCTTCACTTGAAAGAGAGCGTAAGCAAATTTCATCAACACAAAATAATATTGCCACATATAATTCGCCAACACTTGACAGCATTGTTTATTGGTTTTTACAAAAGAGTGTGAATTTATATGGTGAAGCATTAGCAAAAACAATTGGCTATAAACAAGATGGTTTTGGTTCAACGGAAAATGGTGTGTATGAAATAAAAAAGTTCTGTCAACAAAATGGCATTGATTCATCCTCTATTAATATTTCTGATGGCAGTGGGCTTTCACCCCAAAACCGTGTAACCACTTATGCTGAAGTAAATGCTCTGTTATATGCACAGAAGCAAAGCTGGTTTCAAAGTTTTTATAATGCCTTGCCTGTTTATAATGGAATGAAATTAAAAAGCGGAACTATTAACAGCGTGAGATGTTTTGCAGGTTATTATACTTCTTTAAACGGAAAAAAATATGTGCTGTCGATTATCGTAAATAATTATGATGATAGCAAAGGCAGTGTAACGCAAAAGATTTTTAATGTGCTTGATGCGTTGAAATAATTTAAAACTTTACACCTTTGTATAAATCTTCAAGAGAAATTTCAAAGCTAATTGGTTCAATAAAAATTTTATCTGCATGATTATTAAATTCATCAAACCTCCATGTTTTTTCTTCTTCTCTTCTTGTTATAATTCTTATGTGCATTTGTTTTGAATCTAAAATAATATATTGCTTTAATGATTCAATTTGCATGTAATAAAATAGTTTTTTACCATTATCATAATCTTCTGTTGAAGCTGATAAAATCTCAGAAATTACTGTTGGGTTTTTAACCGTGTCTTTAATTGATTTTTCATCAAATTCCAATTAACCACATACAATAATCGCGTCAGGATAGAAGAAAGAACTTTGAGATCTTACTGCAATGCGCAAATCACTTCCAAATATTTCACAAGATTTATTTTCTAAAAAACGAAGCAACCCTAAGAAAAAGTTTATTGAACACCCGATTATGGTTAACGGATGCACCTGACATTGCCAGCACTTCGCCATTCACATATTCATGTTTATATTCCTGATCTCTTTCCCATTCTAAAAATTGAAGAGGAGACATCTTTGGATAATATTTTGGAACAGTCTCATTCACTTCAGTATAATAAAATTAATTTATTTTATTGAAATTTATTTTATTCTAAAATTGCAGTCGCTTCAATCTCTATTAAATATTCTCTATCAATTAAACTTTTTACTTCAATCATAGATGTACATGGTTTTATCACATTAAAAAATTCACCATGCGCTTTTCCGTATTCTTGCCAGCGCGAAATATCTGTAACAAACATTCTTGTACGAACAACATTTTTTAAAGTTGCACCTGCACGTTGTAAAATTTTTTCAATTTTTTTTATGATGTGTTTTGTTTGAAGATATGCATCATCAATACCAACAGTCTTTCCTTCATCATCAATTGCAACAGTACCTGTAACTTCAATTATATTATTGATTTTTACAGCACGGCTGTAACCAACAATATCTTCCCATTTAGCACCTGAAGAATAATTAGTGCGCATTTTATTTAGTTTGAATTAAATATCTGTTGCTTCACCATAAGCAACTGCAGTAGCTTCTTTCACTGCTTCGCTCATTGTTGGGTGCGGGTGAACTGCCTGTAATATTTCATGACCAGTTGTTTCCAGTTTTCTTGCAGTAACTACTTCTGCAATCATTTCAGTAACATTATAACCAATCATATGTGCGCCTAAAAGCTCGCCATATTTTGCATCATAAATCACTTTTACAAAACCTTCTGTAGCGCCGGCTGCTGTTGCTTTTCCACTTGCCATAAAGGGAAATTTTCCAACCTTAATATTTATACCTGCTTCTTTTGCTGCTTTTTCAGTCATACCAACGCTCGAAATTTCAGGTGAACAATATGTACAACCCGGAATGTTTCCGTAATCCAGCGGCTCCGGTTGATGTGTAATTTTCTTTTCAATAAAAGCAATATGTTCAGCAGCTACAATGCCTTCTCTGCCTGCTTTGTGCGCTAATGCCTGGTTTGGTGTGCAATCTCCTATAGAATAAAAACCGGGCACATTTGTTTGTAAAAATTTATCTGTAATAACTTTACCGCGATCTGTTTTTATGCCAACAACTTCTAACCCGAGATTTTCAACATTAGCAACAACACCTACCGCACTTAACAAAATATCTGCTTCTAATGTTACGGTACTGCCATCTTGCTTTTTTACAGTAGCACGCACACCATTACCAGATGTATCAGCTTTCTCAACGGTAGCGTTTGTCATTATTTCAATGCCCTGTTTTTTATATTGTTTTTCAAGCTCTTTAGAAATTTCTTCATCCTCAACGGGAACTATTCTTGGCATAAATTCAATGATAGTAACTTTTGTTCCCATGCTATTATAAAAATATGCAAACTCAGAACCTATCGCGCCGCTGCCAACAACAATCATGCTTTTTGGTTGTTGTGGCAAAATCATTGCCTCGCGATAACCAATAATTTTTTTACCATCTTGTTTAAGATTTGGCAACTCACGACTTCTGCCACCTGTAGCAATTACAATGTATTTTGCGTCTACAGTTTGTTTATTATTATCATTACCAGTTACTTCTATTTTTCCTTTTGCAATAATTTTTGCATTGCCCATTATCACATCAATCTTATTCTTGCGCATAAGAAATGCTACACCCTTACTCATTTTATCTGCAACACCACGGCTGCGTTTTATCACTGCCTCAAAATCCTGCTTTGCATCCGATACAGATAATCCATAACTGCTTGCATGTTTAATATTTTCGTAAACCTGCGCAGATTTTAATAATGCTTTTGTTGGAATGCAACCCCAATTCAAACAAATACCACCTAACAATTCTCTTTCTATGATTGCTGTTTTAAAACCTAATTGTGATGCACGGATTGCTGCTGGATAACCGCCGGGTCCGCTGCCGATAACAATAACATCGTATGCCATATAAATTTTTTATATTGAGTTAAATCGAATTGCAAAAATACTTTGTAAAAAGCAAATACAACCTTTGTATAAATGTTATGAAATAATATAAATAAAAAGCCATATAAAAAATACGGCTATAAATTAAAATTTAATTTCTTCATCATGCGCATCAAAAAAATGAAATTCGGTGAAATAATAATCCGGATTTGATTTGACTTTTATCTTGGTTTTGTACTTACGATTCCATTTAAATGCTAAAGAAAATATTCCTTTTGTAAGATGCGAATACACTATTGGATGAACAAAAATGGTAAGATTATTATGCTTATGTGTAATTAAATAATTCAGGCGGTTTTCTATTTCATCAATTAATAATAATGTTGAAGTAATTTTTCCTGAGCCATTACATGAAGGACAAGTTTCAGATGTATTTATATTCATTTCAGGGCGCATGCGTTGCCTTGTTAGCTGCATTAAGCCAAATTTTGAAATAGGCAATACAGCATGCTTTGCTCTGTCGCTTCGCATAAAATTATCCATTGCTTCCTGTAGCTTGCGTTTATTATCGGGCAGTTTCATATCTATAAAATCAACCACGATAATACCGCCAATATCACGCAACCGCAACTGTCTTGCTATTTCTTCACCTGCTTCAAGATTTGTTGCCAAGGCATTTTCTTCCTGATTATTACTTACACTTTTGTAGCCACTGTTTACATCAATTACATGTAAAGCTTCAGTATGTTCTATTATTAAATATGCACCGCTTGGCAGATTAACGGTTTTACCAAATGTTGCTTTTACCTGTTTGGTTATTCCAAATTGATCGAAAATAGGGACCCCGTTTGTATGATAAGAAACAATCTCCGTTTTTTCAGGCGCAATTTTTTGAATGTAAGAACGTGTGTCGTTGTATATATTTCTATCGTTAATTACAACGCGATTAAAGTCTTCATTTAATAAGTCGCGAAGGATGCTGGTAGTTTTATCCTGCTCACTTAAAATTTTTGCGGGCGCTTTTACATTCTTTAAATTTTTTTGTATATTATGCCAGGTTTCAATTAATTGCGCTAAATCATCATGCAATTCTGCGCTATTTTTTCCTTCTGCTGCAGTACGAACAATTACACCAAAGTTTTTAGGTTTGATTGATTCAACAATTTTTTGTAAACGTTTTCTTTCATCAGAACTATGAATTTTTTTAGATACAGCGATCACATCGTTAAAAGGTGTAATTACAATAAATCTTCCGGGTAAAGAAATTTCACAGCTTAATCTCGGACCTTTTGCAGCAATAGGTTCTTTTAAAATTTGTACGAGTATTTCAGGCTTGCCTTTTATTACTTCGTTTATTTTTCCTGTTTTTATAATTTCAGGTTCAAGTTTCAGTTTTGAAAAATCAGCAATTCCCTCCGATTTTTCATTTATAGATTCCTGTGTAAATTTTAAAATGGAGCGAATAAAAGGGCTAAGATCTGTATAATGCAAAAAAGCATCTTTTTCAAAACCTACATCAATAAATGCAGCGTTTAAACCCGGAATTAGTTTTTTTACTTTCCCAAGATATAAATCGCCAACAGCAAAAATAGCATCGGCTTTTTCATGATGGAGCTCAACCAGTTTTTTATTTTCCAGCAACGCAATTTCAACACCGTTCAAATTGGCGTTAATTATCATCTCTTTGTTCACTTAATCGTTCTTTAATACCATAAATAAATAGGCTGTACACAACGAACATGTACATTCATTTTTAAAGGAAGGAAAGGAAAGTAAGGATACAGAAGTAGTAAATGATTGCCGGCATAAATAATTATACCGGCTATACAATTTATTTATTTTTCTTTTTATGACGGTTTTTTCTCAGTCTTTTTTTTCTTTTGTGTGTAGCAATTTTATGACGCTTTCTTTTTTTACCACAAGGCATACTTTGTTTAGTTTTTTGAAAAAATTAAATAATTTATTGTAAAGATTTTATTCTTGTTTGTATTTCATTTTTTGCTTCAGAAACCTGTATATATTTCAATGCTTCTTTATACCATTTTACAGCATCTGCTTTATTGTTCTGCCGATCATAAACCTGGGCAAGATTTAAAATTGCTTCTAAGTTACCAGGCTGAAGGTTAATAACATTTAAAAACCTTTCAATCGCTTTATCATATTGCCCGCTTTGAATTCCACCTAAACCAAGCATCATTTGCGCATAAGCATTGGAAGGATCTTTATCTGCGATTTCTTTTACGGCAAGAATTCCCTGCATTGGATTATCAGAAATATTTCCGAACATGTAACATGCACCTAATCCAATTTTTGATGAATCGTTTTGCGGATTCAGTTTTAAAGCAATTTCAAATAACTCTTTCGCTTGTGTTGCCAGCCAATGTTGCATTGCTGCATCACTTGTTGACAACATATTATCTAAAAGCAAATAGGCTGCAAATGTGAGGCTTTTTTCAGAATTTTCCAACTTGCCGGCTTCGCCGGCATAATAAGCACCTATTTCTTCCTTTCGTAAACTGTCTGCCCAATATGTTGCAAGCTGATGATCTATTTGTATTTGCTGCGCATGTACATCTCCCCTAACAACGCTATTTTCAAGTTGGGTAAGCTTTTGTAATTGTTCAGGATTTAAATTCTTTTTATAATTTAAAAGTACACTTTGCGTAGTAAGATTTGAAACAGGCTTAGATGAAGTGCTTTCAGCAACAGGTGACGGTTTATTCGAATTAACTGTTTTTCCAAAACAGTATAAGCCTATAAACAATACAATTGCTATAGAAATTAAAATCCATTGTTGTTTTTTCACTAAAAAAATTATTGGCAAATTTACTGTACTGCCTGCATTTGCTTCACTTCATTTACAAATTCTTTGGAAGGCTTAAATGCCGGGATGTAGTGTTCGGGTATATGAACAGCAATATTCTTTTTTATATTTCTGCCAATTTTTGCAGCACGTTTTTTTGTAATAAAACTGCCAAAACCCCTGATGTAAATGTTTTCTCCTTTAGCAATGTTAGTTTTGATTTCTTTAATTAAAGACTCAACAGTAACCAGCACGTCAACTTTAGGAATGCCTGTTTTATCAGAAATGTTATTGATAAGATCAGATTTGCGCATGGGTAATGTTTTAATATGTTAATACAAGCCTAAATGTAAAACATTCATTTAAAAACAAAATAATTTTTTAAAAGAATATTGAAAATACATTTTAACCAGTAGTTTTTACTTCAACACATTTTTTATTTCATTCAATTTCATTAATGCTTCTACTGGCGTAAGGCGATTTATATCTATACTTTCAAGCAATTCTCTTATAATTCCAAATGTTTGCGAATGTGCGTCAAAAATAGATAACTGTAATTGCGGAGCTGTTATTTTTTTTATATTGATTTGATGCGCTTCATTATTTTTTTCTTCTAATTGTTTTAAAACTTCATTGGCACGCTTTATTAATTGTTGTGGCATGCCCGCCATTTTTGCCACATGAATACCGAAACTATGTGTGCTGCCACCAGGCGCCAGCTTCCTTAAAAAAATAATTTTGTTTCCGACTTCTTTATTGGTTATATGAAAATTTTTTATACGCTGAAATTTATTTTCCAGTTCATTTAATTCATGATAATGTGTTGCAAATAAAGTTTTTGGTGAAGCAGCAGCATTATGCAAAAACTCTGCAATGCTCCATGCAATAGAAATTCCATCATAGGTTGATGTACCACGACCAATTTCATCAAGCAAAACCAAACTACGCTGCGAAATATTGTTAATGATACTTGCTGTTTCATTCATCTCAACCATAAACGTACTCTCGCCACCACTCAAATTATCACTGGCACCAACACGCGTAAAAATTTTATCGGTTAATGGAATCTTTGCAGCATCTGCCGGAACAAAACTGCCCATGTGCGCAAGCAAAGTAATTAACGCTGTTTGTCGCAGCAAAGCGCTTTTACCACTCATGTTTGGCCCGGTAAGAATTATTATTTGTTGAGATGATGGATCAAGTAAAATATCATTTGAAACATATTGTTCACCTGCTTCAAGATTTTGTTCAATAACAGGATGCCTGCTTGCTTTCAACTCCAACTCAAAACCTTCATGCAATTGTGGTTTTTTATAATTGTATTGCAAAGCATTTTTGGCAAAACAACAAAGGCAATCAATCACTGCAAGTATGCTTCCGTTGTTTTTAATTGGCGCAATAAAATCTTGCAATTCAGTTAAAAGCTTATCATATATTTCAATTTCAAGCTGTAAAATTTTATCTTCTGCACCGGTAATTTTTTCTTCATATTCTTTTAATTCAGTTGTAACAAAACGTTCTGCATTTGCAAGTGTTTGTTTGCGCATCCATGTTGCAGGCACTTTTGCTTTTTGCGAATTTGTTACTTCAAGAAAGTAACCAAATACATTATTAAAACCAATTTTCAAAGTTGAAATACCTGTTTGCTCCGCTTCTCTTTGCTGAATATTTATTAAGTACTGTTTGCCGCCGCTTGCAATTTCCCTTAACTCATCAAGATTTTTATCGATGCCTTGTTTTATAACAGCGCCTTTATTAATTGTAACCGGCGGCACATCATTTATATTATTAATAATCTTTTCTGAAATATAAATGCAAGGATTAATTGCATCTGCTAATCGCTTTAAATAAATATTATCTGATACAGCGCATAATTTTTTAATTGTATGCGCATGTTGCAAGCCTTTTGCAATATGAATAACTTCTCTCGGGTTAATTTTTTTTGAAGGAATTTTACTTACGAGTCTTTCTATATCGCCGCATTGTTTTATCAATTGCTGAAGTTGTAAACGCAAGTCTGTTTGCAGAATAAAATATTCAACAGCATCTAATCTTTCATTAATCTTATTTATATCTTTTAAAGGAAGTAACAACCATCTTTTCAGCAGCCGCGCTCCCATCGGACTTACAGTATTATCTAAAATTTTTAATAAACTGTTTTGCCGATCATCGCCGGTATTTAAAAGTTCCAGATTACGAATCGTGAACTTATCCATCCATAAATAATCATCTTTTTCTAATCTTTGAATGATTGTAATGTGCTGTAAATTCGGATGCTCTGTTTCCTTTAAATAATGCAGTACAGCGCCGGCAGCAATTATGCCGCAATGCAGGTTTTCAATTCCAAAACCTTTTAATGAATGTGTTTGAAAATGTTTTAAAAGATTTTCTGTTGCAAATGTTTCCTCAAAAATCCATTGCTCTAAAGTGTAAGTATAAAATTTTGTTCCGAATAACTCTTTAAAATTTTTCTGGTTGCTTCGCTGATAAATTACTTCGGCAGGCTTTAATATTTGCAATAATTTATCTGCATATTCACGATTGCCTTCAGCCACAAAAAATTCGCCGGTAGAAATATCAAGAAAAGCCAAACCAAAAATTTCATCTGTAAAATGTAAACTTGCTAAAAAATTATTACTGTTTAGCTCAAGCAATTTTTCATTCGTAGCAATGCCCGGCGTAACCAATTCTGTAACGCCGCGTTTTACAATTCCCTTTGCCAGTTTCGGGTCTTCAAGTTGATCGCAAATAGCAACACGATAACCTGCTTTTACAAGCTTGTGCAAATACGTATCTAACGCATGATGTGGAAAGCCTGCGAGTTCGCTGCTCGATGGGGAGCCATTATTTCTTTTTGTTAATGTAATGCCCAAAGCCTGTGAGGCTGTAATGGCATCACCGCCGAATGTTTCATAAAAATCTCCTACACGAAAAAGCAAAATTGCATCAGGATATTTTTGTTTGATAGCCTTATGCTGCTGCATTAACGGTGTATCTTCAGATGCCTTTGCCATTGCCGCAAATATAGTTTTACGTATGGATGATGAAAGTAAGGAATCGGTTTTGGGGATAAAGAATGAAAGCCGCTAAAATTAGTGGCAACTTTTAGTCAAACAAATTTCAATTTTGTACTACCTGTAACAATACAGGTTTTTTCTTTTCGTTCAACCAGTAAATAAGTTTTAAAATATTTTCTTTTGTGGAAGCTGTACAACCTGCAGTTCCTGAATTTTCGTTTCGCCAAACATGAATAAAAATGCAGGAGCCGTTACCATTATTAATCGGATCACTATTATATTTTACCCAAACGCCATATTCATATAAACTGTCTTTGCGCCGCATATATTCAAAGCTGTTGAAATTATGTTGTGCTGTATCCTGACGTATAAGTGTGTTGTAATAATTAGAATTTACATCATCAACACAATAAAAATTTGTATCAACCTGCACAAAAGGCATGTGCAGTTTTTTTAAATCATAATAACTGAAAACCGGGCCAACAGGAAAAATACCTGCAGGAGATTTTCCATCGCCTTCATGTTTTACAGGTGTTATATTATTTAGATTTATAGATGATGTTGCATCTTTTCCCAAACCATTTTTTCCAACAACAATATTAAAAGAATCTGAAAGCTTCCAATGTTTATGATTATTTTTTCTTTTATATAAAAACATTGTTCCACTTATTGTAGAATCTGAATTTGCTTTTACAAATAAAACCTGGTTATGATCTTTTAAATAATTATTGTAATCATTTATTGATTGTTCTTTCGATGAAAGCAACATCAAACAAAAAAATATTGAGAAAAGAGTTTTCATTTAAATACTATCTCCTTTATTTTAACAAACCCGGCATCTTGGTTCATAAATATCTAACTCACCAATTACAACTTGATCGCTTTGTTTTGTTTTACGATAAGAAATATTAGCAATGTTACCGCAATGCACACATATTGCATGCAGCTTGGTTATATAATCTGCGATAGCCAAAAGTTGCGGCATATTACCAAAAGGCTTTCCGCTATAATCCATATCAAGACCGGCAACTATTACGCGCGTTCCGTTTAATGCAAGTGTTTCGCAAACATGGCAAATATCTTCATCAAAAAATTGTGCTTCATCAATTCCAATAACATCGATATCCTGCGCCATCAATAAAATGGTTCTTGTATTTGTAACAGGCTGTGAGATTATAAAATTCGCATCATGACTTACTACATTTAATTCATGATAACGGTTATCTATCGCAGGTTTAAAAATTTCCGTTTTTAAATTAGCAATGCGTGCACGCTTTAACCTGCGTATAAGTTCTTCTGTTTTTCCGCTGAACATTGAGCCACAAATAACTTCAATCCATCCGCGCTTTTTGCCATACACTGAAGGTTCTATAAACATTTAAAATAAAATTTGTAGTTGTAACGTTGTACCTTAGTAATTGTATTTTATCAAAAATAAAATATCTTATGGAAAGAGTTGGTGTGTTAATAGAACGTTTACTTGCACAGTATAATAATAATGCAGATACACAGAAATTATTGATAACAGCACAATTGCTTTTATCAGAATTACAAAAAGCAGATGAAGAAGAACATGAAAATTTTTCATCTGCAGTTTCAGTGTTTTATCCTGCTTTTCATCAATCGCATTCATTAGTTGATGAAATAAAAATTGAACCTGCTCCTAAGGCAAAAACTGAGATAAAAATTAAAACCGAACCTGTAAAAGAAACTTTGCCTGTTGAGGAACAAGAGCAAAAAAGCGATGAATCTTTTTTTGATCCGATGACAGAAATACCAACGCTGGCACTTAAACAACAGGAAGTTAACGAAACAATTGCTACTAACGGTGAAAGCCTTAACGATAAGTTGAAATCTTCATCATCGTACAAAGAGATCAGACACTCAATTAAAGATGCACCAATAAAAGATTTGCGCAAAGCAATTGGTATCAACGACCGTTATGTTTTTATTAATGAACTTTTTCGTAACGATGAAACCATGTATGAACGCAGTATTAAAACTATTAACGGTTTCAATATTTATGGTGAAGCTGAATTATGGATTAAACGTGAATTAAAACTAAAGCTTGCATGGAACGAACAAAGCGAAGCTGTTCAAATATTTGATGAGCTGGTTAGAAGAAGATTCTCCTGAATGTAATTTATAATAATAGATGTTGCGCCGGTATTGTTCTTTACATACTCGCCCGAAATATTGCATGTCTCTTTATAAAATTTTTCATCAGTAAGTAATTCTTCCAGTTGTTTTTCCAGTTCTAATGCATCTTCCACATCAAAAGCGCCGCCTTTTTCTGTAAGCACTATCGCTTCTGAAAAATTATCAAATTCCGGCCCAAACAAAACTGGTTTATAATACACAGCTGCTTCTAAAATATTATGTATTCCATCATTTCCAAAGCCACCACCTACATAACATATCGTTGCGTAGCGATATAAAAATTTAAGCATGCCGATATTATCAATAATAAGTGTATTTATATTTTCCGGAATAGGTATTTTACTATCAATAAAATTTTTGTATTCTGAATAAGTAATAGAAAAATGATAAAGTCTTTTGCATTCGTCAATTCTTGATTTTTCAATATTATGCGGCGCTATAATAAATCTTAATTCAGGATGCGAGTTGGCAAAATGATCGAGCGCTTCATCGTCATCTGTCCATGTACTTCCGGCGACGACTGTTTTTTTATCGCCGATGAACTGTAACATATCCGGAAACTTTTTTTCTTCAGCTGCAACTTCCATCACACGATCAAAACGGGTATCGCCGGAAACACTTACGTTGGTAATATTTATGGATTGTAATAATTGTTTTGAGTTTTCAGTTTGTACAAAAAAATGCGTAAAAAACGTAAGCATTTCTCTGCGCATTTTTCCGTACCATTTAAAAAAAGAAAAGCTGGAAAGAAATATTCCTGAAGCAAGCAGCAACTTAATTTTCCTCTTGCGGGCTTCCTTTAAATAATAATACCAATATTCATATTTAATGAAAATGATTAAAGAAGGCTGAACAATATCAAGAAAAGCGATTGCATTTTTTTTTGAATCAATTGGCAGATAAAAAATATAATCGGCTTCGTTAGAATTCTTTTTTATTTCGTAGCCGGATGGAGAAAAAAATGTAAGCACCAGTTTATAATCCGGATGTAAATTTTTTAGTTTTTCAAGCAGCGGTCTGCCTTGTTCAAATTCTCCAAGCGATGCGCAGTGCATCCATATTTTTTTTGAATTATCTTTTTTTAATGAAGCGTTGATCTTATTAAAAATGTTTTTTCTTCCTTTTATCCACAGAGATGCTTTTGCGTTAAAAGGTGATAAGATTTTTGCAATAATTGGGTAGAACTTTATAAATAATATATATCCTAATTTATCCATGCAGGTTTACAAAAGAAATGATTTTAAGATAGTGAAACAAAAAATGCAAAAAAAAAGGATGTCTTTCGACATCCTTTAAAAGTTTTTTTAATAAAATTATTTTTTACCAGCAATAGCTTTAATAGAATCCTGGTGCATTTGAATAGTTGGTAAAGTTTGAGATGCAAAACCTTTAAGGTCAGCATCTTTTAAATCCGTGCTGCCTTTTGTAAATGCATTAACAGCACTTTTATGTCCGTCAAGCATATCATCTGAATAAGCTTTGTCAAAATCTTTACCTGTTTTCTTATTAAGATCATCAAGTTTTTTCTGAGATTTATCGCTAAGAGTTGCAGGCAAAGTAATATTTTTTGTAGCTGCTATTTGTTTTAAAGCATCACCTGCTTTTGTATGATCTGTAACCATCATACTTGCAAAGTTTTTCAACTTATCATTAGTTGCTTTATCCTGTGCAACTTTGCTAAGTTCAAGTTCAGTCATATTTGAATTAGCTACATCTGTTGCCCAATCTGCATCTTCTTTAGAAACCGGAGTAGAAGACATTGAATTCATACTTGAAGTATCACTTTTCATCATAGAATTACTGTCAGTCGTCATACTATCGTTCATATTTTTAGCACTGTCAACGCTATCTTGAGAAGAATTACCATTGTTGCATGCTACAAATGAGCTTATACCGCCGATAAATAAAATAAAAAATAATTTTTTCATAATTCTGATTTTTTTAAAATAAGTTTAAATGTATATATCAAAGGTTAAGCCACAACTGAGCTGATTAAGTAATAATATAATTTATTTTTTGTGTGGGAGATTTTTCCCTAAATCGCATTCATCATTCAAAAAAAGATTAGATTATATTAATTATATATTGATGGCATTGTTTTAGCCTCGTAAAACAAAAAATTATTATGCCAAGTAAAAACATATCTGATAAAAAAGATTCTAAGCGCGACGAAGAAAAATTAAAGCAAGACACAACATTACTAGATTTTCCTGAAGTAAAGGATATTGCGGGACAGGAAAATATTAAAGTACCCAATTTTAAAGAAATGGCAGATACAACTATTTCTTCTGATGATGAAGAAGGTTTAGGCATTTTAAATGATGCAGAAAACGATGATATGAGCAGTGAAAGAATAAGCGCAGCAAGCGAATTAAGTGAAGATGATTTGATTGCTGATGAAGATGATGATAACGCAGAACAAGAACTGGACGAAGAAGATGAAGCTGAAAAAACAGATGACGATCTTAATATTACGGATGATTCTGTTGACCCAGAATCTGATGTTTCAGATGAAGAAAAACTTGATTTGCAAAGAACCGCTGACGACGTTGATACATATGATAATGAAGATGCGTATAATTCCGAATTGGATGATACCGATTTAGATGGTGAAAAACTTAATGAAAATATTGACCTTACGGGAGATGATCTTGATGTTCCCGGTGCTGAAGATGATGATGCAGATGAAGAAATTGGGGAAGAAGATGAAGAAAATAATAGTTATAGTTTAGGTGATAACAAATAGCTAATACAAGTTTATATAGTTTTGTCCGCAAAAAACTTCTACATGCAGGCAATTCAAATGGTTGATTTAAAGCAAGAGTATAAAAGATTAAAAAGTGAAATTGACGCTGCAGTTATTGATGTGTTTGAAACTGCCGCTTTTATAAACGGCAAACCTGTTCAGCAATTTGCAGATGCATTAAAAAAATATTTGGGCGCTAAGCATATTATTCCATGTGCAAACGGAACTGATGCTTTGCAAATTGCAATGATGGCTTTGGATCTAAAGCCCGGCGATGAAGTTATCACGCCTTCATTCACATATATTGCCACTACAGAAGTTGTTGCTTTATTACGTTTAAAACCTGTTTTTGTTGAAGTTGATAAACGCACTTTTAACGTTGATGTAAATAGTTTGCGTAAGGCTATTACGCCTAAAACAAAAGCAATTGTGCCGGTGCATTTATACGGACAATCCTGCGACATGGAAACCATTATGCAAATTGCAAACGAGCATAATTTATTTGTAATTGAAGATAATGCGCAATCTATAGGTGGTGATTTTTATTATAAAAATGGAACCACAAAAAAAACCGGAACGATCGGAACAATAGGAACCACTTCTTTTTATCCTGCAAAAAACTTAGGTGCTTATGGCGATGGTGGTGCTATTTTTACAAATGATGATACGCTTGCCCAAAAACTTACAATGATCGCCAATCATGGGCAAAGCAAAAGATATTATCATGATGTGGTGGGTTGTAATTCAAGATTAGATACTGTGCAGGCTGCAATCTTAAATATTAGGCTTAAATATCTTGATGCAAATATTGAAGCACGCAGAAAAGCTGCTGATTTTTATGATGCGGCTTTTAAAGATCATGCAATAATTAAATCACCTTTGCGTGCTGATAACAATAAACACGTTTTTCACCAGTACACAATTATTTTAGATTCTGAAAATGGAAGTGCTTTGCGCGATGCGTTAAGCAATCATCTTGCAGAGAAAAAAATACCCAGCATGATTTATTATCCGGTTCCGGGTCATCGTCAAAAAATGTTTGAAACTTTAAATAATACTGAGATTGATCTTCCCATTACAGACTGGCTTACTAAAAGAGTAATTTCATTGCCAATGCATCCTGAATTGAGCGAAGATCAATTAAAATATATAACTCAAAACCTGTTAGATTTTGTGAATAGTTAACTGTATTATAAGTTGTAAAACGAAGCAGCATTCCCCCCAAAAAAAGCTTCTTGTTCTTCATAAGAAAAAGTAGAAAAATATTCATTTACAATTTGTGCAACTTCATTATAAGATTTTGCAGCAACCAAACAAACCGGCCAGTCAGAACCATACATAATTCTTTTTATTCCGAATGTTTCCATTATTACATTAATAAAAGGTTTAAATGTTTCTAAAGAATGACTATTCCATGTTGCTTCTGTAACCATTCCCGAAATTTTACAATAAACATTTTCACACGATTTAAACTTTTGAATATCTTTTTTCCATTGCTCTATTTCCCCTGATTTAATGTTAGGTTTTGCAAGATGATCAATCACAAATTTTTGATCAGAGAATAGTTTTACAAATTCAAGCGTGTAGTTCAGCTGATCTGGGAAGATTAAAATATCATAAGTAAAATCGAACTTATCTAATAAACCAATACCATTTTTAAAAGCTGGCTCGAGCATTAAAGCCCTGTTCTTTTCTCCTTGTAAAATATGCCTGAAACCTTTTAATTTTTTATATTGATAAAAATGCGCAAGCTTATCTTCAACATCATTTGCCATTAAATCAATCCAACCTACAATACCTTTTATAAAATCAAATTCATCAGCAAGCTTTAATAAAAAAACATTTTCTTCTTCTGATTGTTTTGTTTGTACAGCAACACAACCATCAATATTGTTTTCATCAAGCAATGGTTTTAAATCTTCAGGTAAAAAATCTTTTCTTATAACCCGCATATAATCGTTAATCCAATCAAATTCTTGTGGATAGTATTTCCAAAAATGTTGATGTGCATCAATCCGCGTTGCCATAATTATTTTATTAACCTTGCAATTTATTTACAATTGTATTTTTTACTGAAGTAATTTGATGGCTTCAAAGTTTTATTTTTATTCCGTTATTTATAATATTATTTTTTGAGATGAAAATTACAGGCGCACAATTTATAGGCGGCGAAAGAACAGCTAAAAGCAACAATATTTTTACTGGTTATAACAATGAAAAATTTTATGAAGCGACAAAAGATGAAATAAATGAAGCTGTTAAAAAAGCATACGAAGCATTTTTGCTTTATAGAAATTTTTCAGGAGAAATGAAAGCCAACTTCCTTTCTGAAATAGCTGCTGGCATTGAATCTGCAAGGAATGAGCTTTTGCAAACAGCCATGAATGAAACTGCGCTTGCAGAAGCCAGGTTAAACGGTGAAATAAACCGTACCCTCAATCAAATAAAATTATTTGCTGAATTATTAAAAGAAGGCAGTTGGGTAAAAGCAATTATTGATACAGCGCAACCTGACCGTAAACCTTTACCCAAACCCGATATACGGCAAATGCAAAAACCAATTGGCGCTGTTGCAATATTTGGTGCAAGCAATTTTCCTTTTGCATTTTCAACTGCTGGTGGCGATACTATTTCGGCTTTGGCTGCTGGTTGTACTGTTATTTATAAAGCGCATCCTGGTCATCCGGTTTTATCAGAAATGGTTGCGCAAATTATTATTGATGCAGTACAAAAAAACAATCTGCCCGATGGTATTTTTTCAATGATACAGGCTGCTTCAATTGAACCAGCTGTAAATCTTGTTCAACATCCATTAATAAAAGCAATTGCATTTACAGGCTCATTTAAAGGTGGAAAATCCATTTATGATGTAGCCACAAAACGCGATGAACCTATTCCTGTTTATGCAGAGATGGGTAGTACAAATCCTGTTTTTATTTTGCCTGAAATAATGCAGCAACGTGGTGATGAAATTGCGAAATCGCTTGCTGCTTCAAACCTGTTAAGCACAGGACAATTTTGCACAAACCCTGGTATCATCATTACAAATAAAAATACAGATGCCGAAGATTTTCAGGCTGCATTTGCTTCATTAATAACTAATGCAAACGGAGAAGCTATGCTTACTGATTCCATTTACAATTCGTATAACCAGGCTACGGAAAAATTTGCTGTATTTAATAAAGTAAAACTATCAGGCAAAGGCAATAAAATGGGAAAACAAAATGTTGCCGAACCTTTTATGTTTACTACATCGGCACAAACATTTATTGCAAACAAAGATTTACATGAAGAAGTTTTTGGGCCAACAAGCTTGCACGTTACTGCAAAAAATAAAGATGAATTGATGAAGATCGCGGAATCATTACACGGGCAATTAACAATAACAATCTGGGGAACTGAAAATGATATTGCTAATTATCATGAACTGATAAATTATCTTGAATTAAAAACAGGAAGACTAATTATTAATGGTGTTCCAACAGGTGTTGAAGTTACACACGCTATGATGCACGGCGGACCTTATCCCGCAACAACAGACAGCAAGTTTACTTCGGTTGGAACAACAGCTATTTATCGTTTTACAAGACCGGTTTGTTATCAGAATTTTAGTGATACATTTTTGCCGGCTGAATTGAAGAATGAAAATTTATTAGATATTGTGCGTATGATAAATGGTGAATACACAAAAAATAAAATTGATAAATAAAATGGTCAGGCGTTTCAAAAGCGTCATACCAATATTCGGATAAATATTATTACATCATGCATGCAAAAGTTTTAAAAATACATAAAGATGATAATGTTGCGGTGGCACTAACTGTTTTATATAAAGATGAACATGTAGGCAACGAAAGCTTTGATACGCTTGCAATACAGGAAAATATTCCTGCCAAACACAAATTTGCTTTGCAGAATTTTAATGAAGGCGACGCCATTATTATGTACGGCGTGTTAGTTGGTAAGGCAACGAAATTTATTCCGCAGGGCGGATTGATATCAACACAAAATATTCAACACGCAGCAAATAATTATACTTTAAAAGAACGACATACAAATTGGCATAAACCTGATATTTCAAAATATCAAAACAAAACATTCAATGGTTTTTGCAGAGCAGATGGTTCTGTTGGCACAAGAAATTACTGGCTGGTAATTCCGCTTGTTTTTTGTGAGAATAAAAACGTGGAGGTATTGCAGGAAGCATTTATGAAAGCGCTTGGTTATGTGCCGAAAGAATCTGCTTATGAAGCAATGGTGCAGCACATGGTGCGTGAATATGAAACAGGCAAAACAGAATACGAATTAATGTTTGCAGATGAAGATGAATTTGTGCTGAAGAATAAAAAGATTTTTCCAAATGTAGATGGCATAAAATTTTTAAAACACACATTGGGTTGCGGCGGTACAAGAGATGATGCACGTTCTTTATGTGGTTTACTCGCCGGTTATATTACGCATCCAAATGTTGCAGGTGCAACGGTATTAAGTTTAGGTTGTCAGAATGCACAAATTGCTGTGCTGAAAGAGGAAATTGAAAAGCGCGATACGAATTTTTCAAAGCCATTGTTTTTATTAGAGCAACAAAAAATTGGTAATGAAAATAAATTGCTGAGTGAAGCCATTAAAAAAACTTTTACCGGTTTAATTGAAGCCAATGATCTTAAGCGAAAACCAGCGCCGTTAAGCAAATTATCTATCGGTTTGGAATGCGGCGGTTCTGATGGTTTCTCCGGCATTTCTGCAAACCCTTCCATTGGTTATACATCAGATTTATTAGTTGCCTTAGGTGGCGCTGTTGTGCTTTCAGAGTTTCCAGAATTGTGCGGGGTTGAACAGGAATTAAGTGATCGTTGTGCTGATGATGAAACTGCAAATCGTTTTATGCAACTGATGACAACTTATAATAAACGCGCTACAGAAGTTGGTTCCGGTTTTTATGCAAATCCTTCGCCGGGTAATATAAAAGATGGATTAATTACAGACGCGATAAAATCTGCAGGCGCCGCAAAAAAAGGTGGTACCTCTCCTGTTGCTGATGTGCTCGATTATCCGGGAAAAATTTCAAAGCCGGGCTTAAATTTATTATGCACGCCGGGCAGCGATGTTGAATCAACAACAGCAGAAGTTGGTGCAGGCGCAAACATTGTTTTGTTTACTACGGGCTTGGGCACACCAACAGGAAATCCAATTGCGCCGGTTTTGAAACTATCAACCAATACAATATTGTTTAATAAGATGAATGATATTATTGATATTAATACTGGAACTGTTATTGAAGGAACAGAAACGATTGAACAAGCCGGCGAAAGAATTTTAAATTATATAATTGATGTTGCCAATGGTGATGTTTTAGCAAAGGCAGAAGCAACGCAGCATGATGATTTTATTCCGTGGAAAAGAGGAATTTCACTTTAGTAATTTAAAAGTCAAAAAAACCAAATAACGATATGCGAATACCATTTTTTACTTTTTACTTTTTACTTTTTATTTTAATTGCCTGCAATAACAATCAAACTTCAACGCAAAAAAATAACGATTCAACTTTTGCAAAAGGTAGTTATGGTTATGATGTTTCTTTCATTAAAAAGAATGGAGGAAAAAATGTTTTTGAACTTGAAAATGATGATGCAAAAATTTTACTCTCCGCAGATTACCAGGGGCGCGTTTTTACAAGTACAGCAGCGGGCGATAGCGGCACAAGTTTTGGCTGGATAAATTATAATCTGCTGTCATCCGGCGAAAAGAAAAAACAATTTAATCCGGTTGGCGGTGAAGAAAGATTTTGGTTAGGACCAGAAGGCGGACAATATTCACTTTATTTTCCTAAAGGCGATTCATTTAATATAACACATTGGCAAGTGCCTGCATTGGTTGATACAGTTACTTATAAAGTTGATCACTTGAATAAAACATCAGCAACATTTTCTTACGCTTCATCCATTACAAATTATTCCGGCAAAACTTTTTATCTTGATATTAAAAGAACAATCAACCTGCTTGATAAAAATGACGTTGAACAAAAATTGAATGCAACAATTCCTGATGATGTAAAAACAGTTGCATACGAATCAAACAATCAAATAAAAAATACAGGCAGCAATGCATGGAATAAAGACAGCGGTTTGCTTTCTATTTGGTTGCTTGGTCAGTTCACGCCAACAGAAGAAACAAAAGTTATCATTCCATTTGAACCAACTAAAAATCCGCGCAGTTTTATAACCGATGATTATTTTGGTAAGATTAATTCATCAAGATTAATTGTAAAAGATAGTGTTTTATATTTCCGTTGCGATGGAAAATCAAGAGGCAAACTTGGATTAAAACCTGTTATTGCAAAACCATTTGTTTGCAGTTATGATTTTAAGAAAAATGTGTTGACAATTTTAATTCCTGAAGTACATAAAAATAGTGATTATGTAAACTCGAAATGGGAGTTGCAGAAAGAACCATACAAAGGCGATGTAATCAATTCTTACAACGATGGACCAATGGCTGATGGCAGTCAGTTGGGACCATTTTATGAGATAGAATCTTCTTCACCTGTAAAAGAATTAAAGCCTGGTGAAATACAGGAATATCATCAAACAACAATGCATTTGCAAGGTGATTATACTGCATTAAAAAATCTCGTTCAGCAATTAATTCATGTTGATTTGGATGGTGCAAAAAACTGGTAACATAGTCAGACGTTTTGGAAGCGTCAGACCAATAAAAAAACGCTATGCAATTATTCAAAACATCTTCCGGTATTATTCTTCAAAAAGAAAATGATAATTATTTATTGAATGATGATTGGAATGCATTAATAAATCATGAAGATTTGTATCAATTTTTATCAACACAAACAAAAAATAAAATTGATATTAACTGGAATGATACAAAAATTTTAGCGCCAATAAATAAACAGGAAGTGTGGGCTGCAGGCGTAACCTATTTGCGCAGCCGTGATGCAAGAATGGAAGAAAGTAAAGATGCAGGTGGCGCAGATTTTTATAGTAAAGTATATAATGCAGAACGACCTGAATTATTTTTTAAAGCGCTTCCGCATCGTGTGGCGGCACATAATGAAGAAGTTTTTATTCGTAAAGATTCTGCATGGAATGTACCTGAACCAGAGCTAACATTATTCATTAATGCAAAAGGAAAAATTCAGGCTTATACAATTGGTAATGATATGAGCTCAAGAGATATTGAAGGCGAAAATCCTTTGTATCTGCCGCAGGCAAAAGTATATGAACGCAGTGCTGCGCTTGGTCCATGCTTATATATACCAAAAGATGAAATTTCATTAGATACAACCATCAGCATACATATTAAAAGAGATAACAATAAAATTTTTAATGGTTCAATTCAATTGAACCGGATGAAAAGAAATTTTACAGAACTTGCCGCATATTTGTTTCGCGAATGTATGTTTGAGCACGGATGTTTTTTGATGACAGGTACAGGCATTGTGCCACCAAACGATTTTACGTTGAAGGAAGGTGATGAAATGGAAATAAGCATTGAAGGAATTG
>CAXSDU010000048.1:0-27396 GCA_964236165.1 uncultured Parafilimonas sp.
TGCAGCAACAGCAATTGATACAGAAGATTGGATTGTTGTAAATGATGATGTTGCTTTAAGTGAGTTTGTTGGTTATGATTCATCAGAAGTGAAAACAAAGATTGCAAAATACAGGAAAGTAAAAAGCAAAGGCAAAGAGCAATATCAAATTGTGTTGGAAGCAACACCTTTTTATGCAGAAAGCGGCGGGCAAGTTGGAGATGTTGGAGTTTTAGCTCCCCTCTCCACGCGTGGAGAGGGGTTGGGGGTGAGGGACACCAAAAAAGAAAACAACCTCATCATCCATTACACCGATTCTTTACCAGAAAATATTAGTGATGATGTAATTGCAAAAGTTGATGTTGTTAAACGCAAACAAACAGAAGCACACCACAGCGCAACACATTTATTACATGCAGCGTTACGTAAAGTTTTAGGTAATCATGTACAACAAAAAGGCAGTTTGGTAAATGCAGAACATCTGCGTTTTGACTTTTCACACTTCGCGAAAATGACCGATGAAGAAATTGAAACAGTAGAATCATTAGTTAATGAAAAGATCAGAGAAAATATTCCTGTTGTTATAAAACAATTGCCAAAAGAAGAAGCATTAAAACTTGGCGCAATGGCTTTGTTTGGTGAAAAATATGGTGATGTGGTTCGTGTTGTTATCATTGATCCAACTTATTCTACAGAGCTTTGCGGTGGCACACATGTTGGCGCAACAGGTGAACTTGGCTTCTTTAAAATTAAACTGGAAACATCAGTTGCTGCAGGTGTTCGCCGTATTGAAGCTGTTGCAGGCAAAGCCGCTGAAACATTGATACAGCAGCAGTTTGAGCAAATTGCTGTTGTTCGCGAAGCATTAAAAAATCCAAAAGATATTTTTAAAGCAATTGAAAATTTATCTGCAGAAAATACTGATTTAAAAAAACAACTCGAAGGTTTTGAAGCAAAGCAACTGCAATCAATTAAAAATGACTTATTGCAAAAAATTCAGACAATAAAAAATATAAGTTTTATTGGCGATGAAGTTGAAGTGAATAACGCAGATAGTTTAAAGAAGTTAGCATTCGATTTAAAACATGCATTGATTGCTGAAGGTCATGAAGGCTTATTTATGATTGTGCTCGTTGCAAATATTCAAAGCAAAGCATCTGTAATTATTTTGATTGATGATAAACTTTCTGCTGATAATAATTTAGATGCTTCAAAAATCATCAAACAAAATATTGCACCATTAATTAAAGGTGGCGGCGGTGGACAAAAAACTTTAGCAACAGCTGGCGGACAAGATGCAAGTAATTTGGATAAAGTAATTGAAGTTGTAAAAAGCCTGTTATAATAAGCAAGTTTGATAAACTAATATTAAAATTATTTCAGCTAATTCACATAAAAATTTGAATTCGACAATTGGCTTGTAAAAATATGAGATAGTGAATTGTGAAAATATTTCCAAAGCTTATAACGAAAAACCTAAAATTCAAAACTCAATTATCTTCGCCGCATGTTGTTCGCAGATGTAATTGGTCAGCAAAAAACAAAACAGCATTTGCTTGAAATGGTTGAGCAAAATCGCTTAAGCCATGCGTTACTTTTTTTAGGTAAAGAAGGCAGTGGTGCTTTGCCATTGGCTTTAGCTTTTGCAGAATACATCAGCCTGTTACCATCATCTTCCAAAAATGCAGCGCCTTCTTTATTTGGCGAACCTGTTGAAGAAATAAAACCTGTGTTTCCGAAAACTGCAAATGAAGCAGATGCTTTTATGCAAAAACAGGCGGCATTTTCAAAAGCAAATAATTATATACATCCTGATATTCATTTTTCATATCCTGTTATCCCAAAAAAATCCGGTGATAAACCAGTGAGTACAGATTATGTAACCGACTGGCGCGAATTCATTCAGCAATATGCTTATGGTAATGTGTACGATTGGTTACAATTCATCGGCGCAGAAAATAAACAGGGAAATATTACGGCTGAAGAATGTAACGACATTATTCATAAACTCAATTTAAAAAGCTTTGAAAGTCCGTATAAAATTTTGGTGATGTGGATGCCGGAATATTTAGGAAAAGAAGGAAATAAATTATTGAAACTGATTGAAGAGCCGCCGGCAGATACATTATTTATTTTGGTGGCAGAAAATGAAGACCTGATTTTACCCACAATTCTCAGCCGCTGCCAATTGGTAAAGCTTAATGTTTTAAGCACAAAGGAAATTGCAAACAGTTTGATTGAACGCGATAATATTGAAACAGAAAAAGCAATGCAAACCGCAGCTATCTCGCAGGGCAATTATCGCGAAGCATTGCAATTATTGCAACATGCATCCGAAGATTGGCAATCGTTATTAAGAGAATGGTTAAATGCTGCTTTAAAAAACGGACCATCTGCCCAAAATAAATGGATAGAAGAAATAAATAAACTGGGCAGGGAAAAACAGAAGCAGTTTCTTTTATATTTTATTCATTTATTGCAACAAAGTATTCGCATTCGATTTGCAGGAAATAATGAGATTTTTATTGCCGAATCAGAAAAAGATTTTGGTGCAAGGCTTAACAAAATTGCGTCTGTAAATCATCAGCAGGTAATTATAGAAGAGCTTAATAAAGCCGTATATTATATAGAGCGCAATGCAAACGCTAAAATGTTATTTCACGCCTTAACCATCAAATTATATCACATCATTAAGAACAATGCTTTAATTTTGACTGATTAACACTGTAAATATTTTTATTATTTGCAGTTTGTGAAAGAGAAGTTGAAGTTGATTTTGGTACGATTAGGTGAAAAATTTATATATACAACACAATGTTTGTATATCAAATTGCAAAAAGGTTTTAATATAAACGTTATATATTTTGAAAACGTTATTTAAACAACATCATTACTGAGCAGCAAATTAATTTTTTGCCGCACAATAGAATTTGCACCTAACCGAATCTTCACTCAACAATTTTATTTACTTAATCAATTAACTGATAGCGATGGGCTGTGGTAATTGCGGAACAGGAACGCCTAACGGATGCAAAAGCAATGGTAGTTGTAATACCGGTAGTTGTAATCGCATGAATGTGCACGACTGGCTTTGGAATTTACCAATAAGTGACGTGGATAGCGCCTGCAAAGTTGTAGAAATAAGTTTTAACCAGGGCAGCCGCAAAGATTATTATCGCAATGCTTCGCTGCAATATTTTGAAAAAGGTGATATGGTTACTGTTGAAGGTGTTAACGGTTTTGATGTTGGCGAAGTGAGTTTAACAGGTGAATTGGTTCGGCTTCAGCTTAAGAAAAAAAATATAAGTGAGTTTGGTGTTGATATGAAAAAAATCATGCGCCCAAGTAATGAAAAAGATATTGAACTCTTTGAAAAAAACAAAGCACGCGAAAAAGATGCGCTTACCAATAGCCGTATTATAGCCAGGCATTTAAACCTGGATATGAAACTGATTGAAGTAGAAATTCAGGCAGATGGCAAAAAAGGAACTTTCTTTTACACAGCAGATGATCGTGTAGATTTTCGTGAGCTGATTAGACAATATGCCGGCGAGTTTAGGTTAAAGATTGAAATGCGCCAGGTTGGTATTAGGCAAGGCGCCGCAAAAGTTGGCGGCATTGGCAGTTGTGGAAGAGAATTATGTTGCTCAACATGGCTTACTGATTTTAAGAGTGTAACTACAACCGCAGCACGTTATCAAAATCTTTCTATAAATCAAACTAAATTAAGCGGACAATGCGGAAGATTGAAATGTTGCTTGAATTATGAACTGGATACTTATTTAGATGCGCTGCAGGCTTTTCCTGATAATGCAGATACTTTAGAAACTTCAAAAGGCTTGGCTATTTTAATTAAGAAAGATATTTTTAAAAACCTGATGTGGTACATTATTCAGGGTGGCGCAAAACATTATCCGTTAACTATTCGCCGCGTAAAAGAAATTAAACAACAAAATTCACAAGGTATAAAAGTAGATGATCTGCAACCGGTGGAACTTTCCGGTACAAAAGAAACCGAGCATAATTTTGTTGATGTGGTTGGGCAACTTACTATAAACAATCTTGAAAAAACTTCTCAACGCAACAGGGAAAAACAAAGGCACGACAAAAGAGGCAGTCCTAATCAGCAGTTTAATCAGGAAAGAAATAAACCTCAACAGCAAAATCAAAGAACACAACAAAACAGACCGGGACAAAATCAACAAAGACCAAACAGACCTCCAAATAATAATAACAGGAACAATCCGAATAATCCGCCAAAAAAATAATAGCTATTCTTTTTTGCTCTCAAAATGCGCTGAATTATCTGCATAAAACAAAATACTGTCTGTATTTTTTTGTTTAAATGCATTTGTAAGTAACGAATCTTTAACAATATTTCATGAGGAACGTAACCATATCTTTTTAATGTATCCAAAGAATATTTTGCAATTGCCGTTTGCCAATTAGCCGGCATATTATTTACTGCGTCTTCACCATACGCTCCAATATCAATAAAGTGTTTTGGATTTTCTTCTTTGTCTGTAAAGCGGCGTTTGTCTGGTCTTATTGCATTGGCAGTTAGCAATTCAATATTAGCATAAAAGAAAGTTTTGATTGCTTTGGTAATTGATATACTGCAAGCTGCGTTGTTGTTTCATGCACATAAAATCCTCAACTGCAAAACGAACTATATGCTCGCAGTAAAAAAAAGTAACAAAATCAAATGATTTTTTTCTCATATCAAATAAAAAATGCAAATGTAATTTTAATAAAAAACGGGTAGATTAAATAATGTAAAGTTGTTTTAATTGTGCTTAACAAATAATTCATAAAACACAACGTATTTTTGCCGTTTATGAATGTTGAAGCATCGCATAAATATGAAACAGTGATTGGACTGGAAGTGCATGCGCGCTTATCAACCAAAAGCAAATTATTTAGTAGTGATGCAAATGTTTATGGCGCCGAACCAAACGAAAATGTAGGTGTAATTACATTGGCGCATCCTGGCACGTTACCCAAAACAAATAAGAAAGCAATTGAATACGCGGTGATGATGGGTATTGCCTGCAACTGCATCATCAACCAGAAAAATTATTTTGCGCGCAAACATTATTTCTATCCTGATTTGCCAAAGGGTTTTCAAACTTCTCAACACACGGTTCCCATTTGTGCCGGCGGATTTGTTACAGTTAAACCATCAACAGGTGAGCGAAATATAAAATTGCATCATATTCATCTTGAAGAAGACGCGGGTAAAAGCATTCACGATTTAAGTAAAGATTTTAGTTACATAGATTTTAACCGCGCCGGTACGCCGCTTATTGAAATTGTAACGGAACCTGATATGCATTCCGCTGAAGAAGCCGGTTTGTTTGTAACGGAATTAAGAAAGCTGGTGCGCTGGATAAATGTTTGTGATGGCAATATGGAGGAAGGCAGTTTGCGTTGCGATGCAAATGTTTCTTTGCGTTTGCACGGTGAAACAAAATTGGGAACAAAGGTTGAAGTAAAAAATCTTAATTCGATTCGTAACATAAGAAAAGCAATTGAATTTGAAATTGAAAGAATGACTGTTTTGCTTGATAGCAATGAAAAAATTATTCAGCAAACAAGAAGTTTTGATACAACAAATGATACAACATTTGCTATTCGCGAAAAAGAAGAAGCGAATGATTACCGTTATTTTCCTGAACCTGACTTGCCGCCTTTGAACTTAAGTAATGATTATCTCGATAATTTAAAAAATCAATTGCCGGCTTTGCCGCAGCAATTGTATAAAAAATATCAATCAGAATTTGGTTTGAACGAATATGATGCCGCACAACTTACAAGTGAAAAAGAAATTGCAGATTATTTTGAAACAGCAATTCATTATACGAAAAATTATAAAGCACTTGCTAATTTTATAAATGGTCCCGTTAAGCAATTAATGAATGATGCAAAAATTTCCTTACACGAAATTCCTGTAAATAAGCTTGCTGAAATTATTGAACTGGTTGAAAAGGAAACGGTGAGTTTTTCAAATGCATCATTAAAATTATTACCTGCTGTTATTGAAAATAAAGCTGAAACGGTTGATGCACTTGCGTTACAGCAAAACATCATTCAAACAAAAAATACGGATGAACTTAACAAATGGGTTAATGTTGTATTAAATAAAATGCCTGAAAAAGTTGCTGAATATAAAAAGGGCAAAAAAGGTTTAATGGGTTTGTTTGTGGGTGAAGTTAAAAGACTTAGTAAAGGAAAAGCAGATGCAAAAGCTGTTACCAAATTATTTGAACAGGGATTAAATTAAATATATGCATAAAAAATTTTTATGGTTTGTATTGTCTATAGTTTTGTTTTCGGCTTGCAAAAATGAGAATGGCAACTTTAGTATATCAGGCAAAATAAAACATGCGCCTTCAGATACAATTTATCTTGAAAAATTAGCGTATAACGCAGACCCTTCTAAGCTTATTGATTCAGTAAAAATTGATAAAGATGGAAGCTATAAATTAAATGGCACCGATACACAGCAAAACTTATACATGTTAAGCTTTAAAAATAACCCGGCAGTTATTCTTGTTAACGATGCTGATAAAATAAATATTGATTTTGATTTGAATGGATTTAATTATCCAACAATCAACGGATCTGAGGCAACAAAAAAATTGTATGCCTTTATTAAAGATTTTTGGAAAAAAGATTCTTTGCTTTCAAATAATTATTATCAGCTTGATTCAATTGGTAAGACAGGAATAAAAGATTCCGAATATACAATGCAATTGCAGCAGCAATACACAAAAGAATTGAATGCCCTGGATGATGTAATCAGGAATTATATAAAGAATTCAAACGATCCTGCAGCCATTTGTTTTGTGCTTGATAAAGCTAGAGGTGCGGTTTCCCCTGATGATTTAAATGCAATGGTGCAGGATGCATCAAAAAGATTTCCGGCACATAGTGGCATTGCAATATTTAAAAGTGCGCTTACACAGTCAGCACAAAGCCAGGAAAACAATGCGGCAGCATCACTACTTAATAAACCTGCACCCGATTTAACAATGACGGATGCAAATGGAAAAAATATCAGCATTAATGATTTTAAAGGAAAATATTTGCTTGTAGATTTTTGGGCAAGCTGGTGTGGACCATGTCGCCAAGAAAATCCAAACGTAGTTGCAGCATATAATAAATTCAAAAATAAAAACTTCACCATTCTTGGTGTTTCGCTGGATGAAGATAAAGCCGCATGGCTGAAAGCTGTAAAAGACGATCATCTTACATGGACGCAAATAAGCGATTTGAAACAACGGGAGAGCGCTGCCATTGCAGCTTATCATTTTGATGGAATTCCATTTAATGTACTAATTGATCCGCAGGGTAAAATAATTGCAGAAAGCCTGCGTGGCGAAATGCTCGAACAAAAACTCACCGAAATACTACAATGAGATTTAAGGAAAAATATTTTGAAAGATAGAATTTGCACATTTACTTTGCATTCCAAAGCACTTTTATGAACGAGATACAAAAGTTATCCAATGAGTTGCATGATATAAAAAAAATGATGGAGCAAAGCAGCCGTTTTATCAGCTTAAGTGGTTTAAGCGGTATTGCTGCCGGCATCTGTGCATTAGCCGGTGCATGGATTGCAGATAAATTTATAAGCAGAAGTGATGTGATTGAAATAAGGCGCTCAGCAAATATTCCTGATTCTATTTTGCATGGTGATTTTATAAACAGCAGGATATTGCAGGTTGCATGCATAACTTTTGCAGCAGCATTTTTATCAGCATTTATTTTTACGTATCGCCGCAGTAAAAGAACCAATGTACCAATATGGGGAACCACAGCAAGAAGACTGATGATTAATGTAAGTGTGCCCATGATAGCAGGTGGTATTTTTTTATTAGCATTAATTAAAAATGGTATTTATGATTTTGTTGCGCCAGGTTGTTTAATATTTTATGGTTTAGGTGTTTTAAATGCAAGCAAATACACGCTGCCTGAAACAAGGTATCTGGGATACGGTGAAATATTATTAGGATTATTAAGTCTTTATTTTACAGGTGATGGTTTGTATTTCTGGGCTGCTGGCTTTGGTATTTTGCATATAGTTTATGGCATTTTTATGTGGTGGAAATATGAACGAAACTGAGAGTAGTAAATGAAAAATCCTATAGAAAATTTAAATAAAACTTTTGACAGCCGCATTCGTTTGGGAATAATGAGTGCGCTTATGGTAAATGCATCTGTAAATTTTAACCAATTGAAAGAATTAATTCAGGTTACTGATGGCAATCTCGCCAGTCATATAAAGGCATTGGAAGATAACAGGTATATAAAAATTCAGAAAGGATTTATTGGCAAAAAAACAAATACAGTTTATTCTGTAACGAAAGCCGGCGAAAAAGCTTTTCGTGTGCACTTAGATGCTTTGGAAAAAATGATAAAGAATATATAAATTTTTTTGCAATTAAACTTTGAAATTCAAAGTACTTTTAAAATGAATAAAAAACTAACATCACTGCATTTGACAATACGGTTCTGGCTGATTTCAGCTTTAACGCTTACTGCAGGAATTTTTATGTATGCTTTGTACTTTGTAAGCGAAGACGCTGTTTTTATATTGATCGCTTCTGCTTTCGCTACAACAATTGGCAGTATTCCGGCGTGTATTGCATTGATTCTTTTTATGCCTTTAATTAAACGGTTCTGTAAAACATATACGCAAAGTATTTCTGTTCTGATTTTGCTTTTCTTTTTAATTGCGCTTATTTATGGTATTGCAGGCGGCGCTATTATAAATAATCCTTTTAATCGCTATACGCCGTTCAATTCTTTTTGTACTTCAGCAGCTATTGCTTTAGCAAGTGTGTTTGGTGCTATTATTATTGCATTTTTCATCAATATAAATTATATCAGAATTTACTTTTCATCATCTCATAAAAAAATAAATCAAATGCAGGAAAATTTAAACCAACCGATTGCACAAAACAATCAAAATTCATACTCAAACAAAATATGGATTAAAGGATTGATTACCGGTGCGCTTATTCTATTGATGCTTATTCCAACCGTATTTGTTTCCAGTCTTGTTCAGGAACGGCAGGCAAGACAGCAGGAAGTAAAAAATGAAGTAAGCAGCAAGTGGGCAGGAGAGCAAAGCATAACTTTTCCCTACCTGTTTGTGCCGTATGCTGTGCCGGTAACGCAAACAAATGGTAAAATTATAATGGATAAAAGATCGTTTATTATTTTGCCGGAAAATTTAAATGTTGCAGGTTCAGTTTCTACGGAGCAAAGACAACGTTCCATTTACAGCGTGTTGTTGTATAACAGCAATCTTAATGCAAAAGGTAATTTCAATATTCAAATTCCGAATGAAGTTGACACTTCATCTATTGACTGGAAAAATTGTAAAATATGTTTGGGTATTTCTGATTTTAAAGGCATTGAGCAAAAAATTACAACAAGAATTAATAATGATCTGTATGATTTTTCTGCAGGATTACCAACCAACAAAATTGATACAACCGGGTTATCATCATCCATAAAGCTAAGCACTGATAACGTTGGCAAATCTTTGCCGTTTGAACTACCGCTTACAATTAAAGGAACCGATCAGTTGCACTTTTTGCCATTGGCAGGGAACAGCCAGTTTGTTTTAAGATCATCATGGAACAGCCCATCTTTTGATGGCAACATATTGCCTTCTGAAAGAAATTTGAATGACAAAGGTTTTGAAGCGGCGTGGACTTTTAACAAAGCCAATCTTCCGTTCAATACTGTATTAAAAGATTTCAATTTTAAAAAAGATAATTATGCGTTTGGCGTAAGTCTTTTGCAACCCGCAGATCAATATGCAAAAACGTTACGTTGTGTTAAGTATGCAATTCTTTTTATAGGTCTAAGCTTCTCTTTATTTTTTATTGTTGAGATAATGCAAAAGAAACCATTTCACCCGGTACAATATGTTTTGGTTGGCTTGGCGCTGATAGTTTTTTATACACTCTTACTATCCATAAGCGAATTTTTATTGTTTGATGTTGCTTATTTAATTGCTGCATCAGCTACTGTTTTACTAATAACATTTTATGCAAGAAGTCATTTTAAAACCTGGAAAATTGCAGCCGTTTTTGCAGCAGTAATTGGATTTATTTATGGTTTCATATTCGTTCTAATTCGCCTTGAAGATACCGCGCTGCTTGTTGGCAGTATAGGACTGTTTGTTATTCTTGCTTTAGCTATGTATGCCAGCAGAAAAATAAACTGGTATGGCAATCCTTCTATGGAAAATACAAATATTCAAAACGTATAAAATTATTTTATGAAACGTGCTTCATTACTATCACACTTTGTTGCAGCAATAATTATATCAGCAATTATTTTACTGATTTATGTTTCAGTACAACAATCTTTTCGTGCATCGGCAAATGATCCGCAGATACAATTGGCAAGAGATATAAGCAATGCAATCAGTTCAAGAAAATCAACAATCAATTTAATTCCGCACTATACAATTGATTTGGTGCAGAGTCTTGGTGTATTCACAGAAATATTTGATGAGTCAGGCAAACCACTTCAATCAACAGGTTTTTTAAATGGCGGTTTTCCAAAGCCACCAGCCGGTGTTTTTAATTATACTAATACAAATATTGAAGATGTATTAACATGGCAACCGGCAAGCGAAGTTCGACTGGCGATGGTGCTTGAAAAAATAAATGAGCCAGGTAAAGGGTTTGTTGCTGTTGGCAGATCGCTTAAAGAGATTGAGATCCGTGAAAGTAATCTGCTAAGAATGGTTGAAATCGTATGGTTTACCTGTATGGTATTCTTATTAATTCATTTGTTACTGCAGAATTATATAAACAGAAAACAAGTTGCAATCAGCAATTTAAAATTTAAATAAAATGCAAGAGAGAAATACAACTTTAACGGAAATCCTTTTCTGGACAGCAATAGCAGGTAATTCGATTTTTATTTTATGGATTCTTATAACGATGTTGATGAACATTTCAAGGGCACAATTTACCAAAAGTTATCCTATGTTGGATTGATGAGACTTTTATTGTTAAACATAGTTCTAATTTTTTTCAGCAGAAAAAATTTATCTAAAAACTAATTTAATATGATGCAGAATAATACAACCATAATTTATAAACAGCCATTTATTAAAACTTTTGGCAATGCTATAAACGGGCTTAAGTTCTTTTTTAAAAAAGAGCGCAACGGAAAAATACAGGCAGGCATTGCTGTTGTTGTACTTATTGCCGCCTTGTATTTGCATTTGTCGTTTATTGAATGGTTTGTTGTGCTTTTATGCATTGCGATTGTTATTGCATTGGAATTAATGAACAGTGCACTGGAATATTTATGCAATCTTATGCACAGCGAGTTTCATCCTACAATAAAAATTATAAAAGATGTTGCAGCCGGTGCAGTGCTTTTTGCTTCAATCATCAGCGTAATTATCGGTCTTATTATTTTCTTACCTAAAATTTTTAATTGATATGCGATTCAAAAAAATAGACGATACACAAAAGCTTGTATCTGTTTCACTCATCTTTACTTTAAGTCTGCTTGCGGTAAGAGTTTTATATACCGGCGATATAAACTATATTTTTTATCCCTGGAATTTATTTCTTGCCATAGTGCCTTTATGGTTTAGTGGTTTACTATTAAAGCAAGGCACATTTAATTATAAAAGTATTTTATTACTTTGCTTGTGGCTTTTATTTCTTCCCAATGCACCATATCTTGTTACTGATATTTTTCATTTTGAAGAAAGACCGCCGGTGCCAATGTGGTTTGATTTAATGCTGGTATTTTCCGGTGCGTGGAATGGTATTTTAATTTGCATGATTTCTTTATACCGAGTTGAGAAATATTTAAGAATAATATTGAATGAAAAATTTGTAAACAGTATTATCTTTCTTTTATTGATTCCTTGTGGTTACGGAATTTATATTGGAAGATACCTGCGTTATAATAGCTGGGATATAGTTATAGAACCTGTAAGCATTTTAAGAACTTCATCGCATCATTTTTCCCATCCGTTTCAAAATATAAATGTGTGGCTTTTTACATTTGTATTTGCATTATTTCTCGGTATCATTTATTTCACCATAAAAAAATTGCCCCAACTTTACGTCGGGGCAGTTTTAAAATAATTTTTTTTGATTTTAAAAATCAAATCCTAAAGCAAAATAAAATATAGGAGAACTTCTGAATAAGCCTCTCATTTGCCAGCCAACATCTCCTTTAATAAAATAACCTAATAATGTGCTGCGGGCTCCAAAACCATAGCCACCAGCAAATGGTCCTATTCCGCCGGCTTTTAATTTTACGCTTAAGGGACTTGGTGCTCCATCAATACTTTGCGTAAAAATTTGTGTTGGTCTTTTGATATTACTTAGTGATCCGCTCCATGCAGTTCCTAAATCAAAAAATTGTATTAATTGAAAATTACGCAGGAATGCATTGTTTATAGGATTGCTGAAAAAAGTTGTGAACACAGGCAATCTAAACTCGCTGTTTACAACAATATTATTACTTCCGTTAGCAACGTTCTGATCGAAGCCGCGTAAGTTTAAAGCAAGGGTTTGAAAAGCATAAGGTATAGCCGGGTTTGCTGTATTTATTTCGTTGAACTTTGGAAACAACCAGCCATCTTCACCACCTAAATAATAAATCACTTTTGCCTCGCCAAAAGAAAAATCTCCTGCTCCTCTTAAAGCCCAAATAAAGTTGCGGTATATTTTTACATAATTACGCGCATCAAACCCAACATTGGTTATTTGCTTACCTTTTAAATCTGAACCCGCGCTTGCAGGAAGAAAAAATTCAGTATAAACTTTCCATCTTAATCCATTCCAAATATTACTTGCAGGATTAATGGTATTATCGTGTATGTATTCAATTCTTGCCTGTAAAGTATTGGCAACTGAATCTTTTAGTTTTAAAACTTCAGGGAAAAGTGCACCTGCCTGATAGTATGGTCTTAATATGCCAATATCCTTTCTCAATCCTGCCGTTAATCTTAGGCTTTTAATTTCATTAAAAGGATAGGAGATATTTGCCTGATAAATATTAGTAATAACTTCATTGTCGAAGAAATTTAAATCAACACCAGTATTGGGATCAACACCCTGAAAAAATCCTGAATAATTTGTCGAGTTACTGCGATAATAAGTAAGTCCCCAATCTAAGCGCTTGCGATAATTTTGAAATGAAAGAAACGCATCTTTATCTGAAAACGAAGTGCCAATTCTTAAACCGCCAATCAACTTTATATCTTCTATAATATCACTAACACCAACCCTGAAAGTAAAATCGACCGCAGTATTATTTAAATAAATCGGTCCGCTTTGATTGTATCCGCCAAAAGGCTGATAACGGTTAACAAGAATATTATTTGTAAACCCTGCTAAAACATAATCTGCTTCAAACTTTAATTTATAATCATACAGCTTTGCATCTTTTACATAATCTGGACGCACAACGGCATTTTCATCTTCAGTTGGCAGTGTGGTTGTTATATTGTGTGAAGAAGAATCTTTATTACTATCTTCAAATTCATTCTGAAACTGGTTATTATTTTTTATAGTATCAACATTTTGTTCTACCTGAACATTGTTTGCGCTTTGCAAGCGTTCCTGCGTAATCATTCTGCGTACATAATCTGTAGGTCTAGCATTGATATTTCTTTTGCGCAACGTAACAGAATCTACCTTTAATTTATATAGAAATTTAGAATCACCTTCCTGGCGTACTTCGCTTACCTGATCGTTATTTCCTGCAACTCTTGTTTCTAATAAACTACTTTGATAATTGGTAATGGGAAAAGTATATGTACTGTCGTTATACACTTTAAAATAACTAATACTATCCGGCTGAGATTTTTGCCATGCACGTAACGTTGAATCCATATCCTTTGGATCAGGATTGTGTAAAATATCTTCTCCAATATAATACAATGTATCTATGCCGCCGGTTTGTGTAGTAAAGAAACCAGCCCACCTGTTATTAATACCATTTTCATCGCTTACGAATGTAAAATGGTTTTGATTGTATTGCATTGGATAACGCGCATTACCATATTTTACATTGGTAAGCTGTGTTATTTGCCTGAACTCGCTGTTATTATTTATATCAGCAAGAAAAATATTAAAATGATTTCTGCTGGGTACTGTTGTATCTGTATTTGGTGCGTTTATACCTGGTCTGTTTGAAGCGAAAATTATTCCGAGGCGATCAGGAAAGTGAACGAAGGTCGGATCAAGATCGTCATACACATCGTTGGTAACCTGTTTTACTTTTCCATTATCAATGCGCATAGTAAAAATATCGCTGTGCCCATTTTTTACTGCGCTTAGCAACATAGTATTTGCATCGAAAATAAATCCTGCATCAAGTATCTGATCAAAGCCATCAATCTCCTGTTTAAATCTTTTAATGTTTGCAATAACATCATACACAAACATATTCGTTTTACCTTCTTTTGTATAAATGCAAAGCAAACGTGAACCTTTGCCATCCCATGCGAGTATGGGCATATTCGGATTCATATCTCCTTCTATCGTGCGCACACCATAATCAACTAAAGTTTTTTCATCACCTATGTTATCAAAATATTTTACTTTATATTTTCCTTTTGTAAACTGAACTTCAGCATAAGAATTATTTTTTGCATTTGGATTGGCTGCAAAATGATAATAATCGCTTTTTGTTAGATCTTCTACCACAGCTAATTTACCACGTGGCGCATTTCGACGCTGTTTAATATCTGCTATATAACGTGTTTCTTCATCGTTCATAAAATCCTGCAAAACGTATTTAAATTTCTTTTTGCAAATTCTTTCTGATGCAGTATTTAAATTTTTATATAAGCGTGCGAGATATAAAAAGTATGTTACATTTTGAGGCTTATATTTTCTTGCGATATAATACCAAAATGCATGACCGGCAAGTGTTGGTTTATCAAAAGCAAACTGGTAAAAATTATTATAATCACCGCTAAGAATCACATTCTTTAAAGCATCATCATTTTCTGCACTCCAGTTTTGCGCTACATATTCAATGTATCCATCGGTTAACCATTGCGGTAAATCAAGCAAAGCCTGGTTGCTGGCAAATTCTCCAAGATCTTCTCCAAATAAAATATTATCTGTAAGAATTTTTGCAATGCCTTCTCGAATTTTTATATGCAGCGTATTATGATTACCATCAAAATATAAAGCAATTTTACTGTTTACCAGTTTTGTTAAGCCGCCGGCATTTTGCCAGTCAATACCCAAACCAATATTGCTTGATTTATAATCTTCGTAATTATTATACAAAACAATTGTGGCGCGTCTCTGTAAAGAATAATCAACAGCATTTTCAATTGAATCAAGTTCTTCTTCTGCAACCTGCGTTACATATTTTGCAAGTTCCAGCCCGCCTTCATTAAAATAAATATTAAAGTTTTTACTTTGATAAAATTTCCAGTTGAATTTTTTATATTGAACACGATTTTTACCGAAGTCAACAGTGTTAACCTGTGCAGAAAGAAAAACCGGTAAGAGCAGCAAAGACAATCCAAAAACAATTCCTGTTCTAAAATGTTTTATTTGCATATATATTTAAAATCTTAAAATTAGCATAATTACTTGTAAAGAACTTGTAAAACTCCAATGATAAAAGTAGACTTTTTCACATTCAATCCTTTAGCAGAAAATACTTATTTACTGACGAACGAAAAACATGAAGCGCTTATTATTGACCCGGGTTGTTATTTTACGGAAGAAGAAATAACACTTAAAAATTTTATAACTGAAAATAACATAAAGCCGGTGCAATTACTAAATACACATTGCCATTTAGATCATGTATTTGGAAATGATTGGATAAATAGAAATTATGGTTTGGAATTGTTTATACATTCTGGCGAACAACCCGTTTTAGAGTTTGCACCTGCTGCCGGAAATATGTATGGATTAAGCTTTACGAATTATAAAGGCAAGCTGCATTTTATAAATGAAAGTGATAAGATTTTTTTAGGTGATGATGTATTAGAAATATTTTTTACGCCCGGACATTCACCCGCAAGTATTTGCTTTTATTGCAAGGCTCAAAATTTTTTAATTGATGGTGATGTTTTGTTTAATGAAAGTATAGGTCGTTTTGATTTACCCGGCGGTAACGAACAACAATTACATAAAAGTATTCTTGAAAAATTATATGTTTTGCCCGATGAAACAATTGTATATCCGGGTCATGGAGAACCAACTACAATCGGTCATGAAAAAAAATACAATCCTTTTGTGAGAATGTGATACTGATAAACGATTTAATGCATCATACCGGTAAGAGCTGAGATCTTTTTTTACTGTTTCGATATTTTTCTTGCATTATATAACTCATCGGTTTACCGTAAATTTTACCTTCTGCCCATGAAATAATATCAAGGTAAGCGAAAGCGCGTGTTTCGTAACGGTTCTTTTCAAGATGTTTAATGCTACTCAGAAAATTTTCAAATTCAGGTTTTAAAAGTTTGGGCGACACATTAAACGAGCTTCTTAAAAATTTGAAAATTTCTTTTTCAACCACGGTTAAATTTTGCATTTTCGCCATAAAGCGATAAACAGATTTTATAAGTGATTCAATTATCACATCATTTCCTAATTCATAATGCGCCATTAAATGTAAAAGCCTTGCATAACATTGCAGGTCTAAACGCAGATCTGCATTATCATTTATTATTTTCTGCAAATAATCTATACAACGTTCATAATCTCCATTACCAAAATACAGTGTTGCAATTTTGTAGTTAAAAACAAGAAGACGATGCCTGTCAATATATAAAGAATAATCTTCCAGCTTTTTTTCAATGTTTGCAATTAATGCAAGCCCTTCTTTAAAAGTGCCCGTCATTATATGCCAGTTAATTTTTGCAGCACTTATATAAACAAATGTGTGAATCCTGAAATTATCATTTGCATTAGCAGCAGCAGTTTCTGAAAACCGGTTAAATTTTTTAAGTATTATTTGAAATTGCTGAAAATTTCTAAGGTTGAAAAGTGCGTTCAGCAAAGTATGTAATCCTTTTACATAATGACCAGTTTCAACATTTACCATGTTAGGTTCATCATCAAAAAGATCAATCCATTTTCTGCTGTAACGATAATATTGTAAAAAATCCTGGCGTATAAATGCATACCAGCAATAACTCTGATATAAATATAAACGCTCATAAAAATCTGTAATGTTTTCAGGGTGCGGCGGCAACATTTGTTTGAAATATTCATTAATGCCTTTTTCATCATCCCTATTTCTCGCATAACCATTTTGCACATACCATCTGTATAATAACAACGCAAGATTTGAAAGTTGAATAACACTTTCAATATGCCTGCTTATTTCAGAGGCTTCAATTGCAAGCAACTCTGTTTTCTCAAGTGAGCTGCGTGTTATATGCAATGTTTCAATCTTTTTCTCCAGCGAAATTACCTGTGCTAAAAAATTATATTTATGATTTGTTTTAGCCAGTTCTTTTGCACGCTCCAATATTTTAAAGCTTTGCAGTTTTAAACCTTTATTATATAGCACACGGGCATTATCAAGCAGTTCGCTTAATTGCAAATCTATATTTACAGATGTTTTTAAAAGACGAAGGCTTGCCAGCAATTGTTTATATAAATGTGCTTTTAAATTGGCAAGCTGTGGTTTTGTTACAGGTGATAGTTTTTTTAATAAAACTGATTCATCGTAATCGCTCATTTTATCTAACGCATCAAAAAGCTGTATAATTTTAAGATTTTCATTGGAAGAACTGCGCTTTATATAAAGCTTAAAATGTCGCTTTTCCGATTTTTCGAGCGATTGGATAAGATGAAATAAAGCATCTGTAAACCTGTTGGACATCATAACAAACAATCTCCTAAAATTCAATCCCAGTAAGGGTTTTTCTATTTAATTCTATATTTTGACGTAAGCAAATAACGTATAATTTGATTTGCATGCGAAAATACTATAGAATACTTTTACATCTGAATTTCATATAGAGGCAATCGTTAGAGAAGCAATCGAAGAGGCCAGAAAACAAAAAAAGAAATTTAGAACTTTTTCATATGGCAAGCAATCGTTAGAGGCCGTTCCGTTTCCACGGAAGGGCCATTTTTTTTGGCGTTGCAATATAAAGTATAATTTAACTTCTACAACTATTTATAGATAATTATTTCTTATTAATTAGATAGAAATATAGGCGGTCAGCTCAAATTATTTTTCCTTCCTTATCTGATAAGCTTCTTTTAAAGCGGATATCACTAATTTTTTCGTGGCTTTATTAAGATCAATTGTTGTCCAGCCTTGCCTGCCCCAGCCGTTTGGTATTGCAAAAATTATATCGCTTTCCGGAGGGCAAAATATCATTTGAACCTGTGGCGTAAATTTTAAGTTAAGTGTTTTGTCTTTAAACGAAACTGTAGCAAATATTTTTTTATGTATTGTAAACGCAGTGCGGTTAAAGTGTGGGCGCTCATCCGTTCCTTCAAAAGAAAGCGCCATTGTTTTTGCATCCTCAGGTTTTACCATTTTACTATATCTTAATTGCAGATTTTACAGCAGGCACTACTTCTTTTCCAAACAATTCTATTGAGTGCAATAATTTTTCATGTGATATATTACCAAAAATTAATTGCGCGAGAAAACGTGTATTATTAAACAGCTTATATTGATAAATTAATTTCTCAGCAACATCTTTCACACTGCCAACAAGTAGTGGTCCATCGGGCTCACACAAATCATCGAAATGTGTTCTCGACATTTTACTCCAGCCTCTTTCTTTTCCAATTCTATTCATAATTTTTTCATAGATAATCCAGAATTCATCTTTTGCCTGTTCTGTTGAATCTGCTAAATACAAATGCTCGTTTATACTTAATTGCAATTTCTTTACATCGTGCCCGGCTTTTTGTGCAGCATTGCGGTATAAATTAGTAAGCTGTGTAAATTGAACAGGATTTCCGCCAAGAATCGCAATTGTTAAAGGAAGATTTAAACTTCCCGCGCGTACAACTGACGATGGTGTTCCGCCAACGGCAATCCAGATTGGTATTTGATTTTGATAAGGACGCGGATAAACACCGAGATTATTTATTGATGCACGATGTGTTCCTTTCCAGCTTACAATTTCATGCTGATTAATGTTTAAAAGCAAATCAAGTTTTTCAACAAACAGTTCATCATAATCATTCAAATCATAACCAAACAAAGGAAACGATTCAATAAACGAACCGCGGCCAGCCATAATTTCTGCGCGTCCATTCGATATTAAATCAAGCGAAGCAAAATTTTGAAACACACGAACCGGGTCCGAAGAACTTAATACAGTAACTGCGCTGGTAAGTTTTATTTTTTTTGTGATGGCTGCAATAGCGGCTAAGATAATTTCAGGTGATGAAACAACATAATCTGCACGATGATGTTCGCCCAAAGCAAAAACATCCAAACCTAAATCTTCTGCCAGTTTTGCCTGTTGTAATAATTGCTTAACACGCCCATGTGCATTTATTGCTTTGCCCGAAACATTGTCTGGTTCTATTTCTCCAAAAGTGCTTATTCCAAATTCCATTGCGTAAAATTATGTAGGCTTTCATAAAAAATATTTTATTCTTATGAATGTATTCAACAAATAAATTATTCTATTTACTTAATTTATTATGGATAATAAGAATGAATTAAATATTTCCGAATCAAGAAAAAGCAGTTATCTGTAAGGCTGTGTATTAAGTAAAAAATTTATTATCGATGCGCATTTAATAAATTATAATTAATAACACAACTTTTATTTTATGAATTGAGTAATCAAAAATAAAGGCAAAATTTTCTGCTAAACATCTTCTTTTTAATTCAGCATTATATAAAAACATTGCCATTCTCATCAAAATAAATAATCTTGTTTTTTGAAAAAACAATTCCTTTTTCCTCTTTTAATTTTAAATCGCTTTGTGAAGATCTTCTTACAATAATTGTTTGATCAGCAAAAGAAAAATACACGAGCTGTTCATTACCCATATTTTCGAATGCCATTATTTTTAAGATGCAATCGGGTTTGTTGGCATCATCTTCACTAATAAAAATATCTTCAGGTCTTATTCCTATTTCAATTGTTTTATTTATATGATTTTTTAAAGTGTCAGAAATTTTTGTACCTAATAAAAATTTACAAGAAGCTGTTTCATGTATAAAAGAATAACCGTTTTCATATTGAATAATTCCTTTTAAAAAATTCATTGTTGGCGAACCGATAAAACCTGCAACAAATTTGTTATGCGGATAATTATATAAATGCATCGGCGTATCAAGCTGCATCAATTGCCCTTTATTTAAAACAGCAATGCGTGTTCCTAAAGTCATAGCTTCAACCTGGTCGTGCGTTACATAAATCATTGTCGCATTTATTTCGCGATGCAGCTTTTGTAACTCAATGCGCATCTGGCTTCTAAGCTTAGCATCAAGATTACTTAAAGGCTCATCAAACAAAAAAACTTTTGGTCTTCTTATAATGGCTCTGCCAATTGCAACACGTTGCCGTTGCCCGCCGGATAGAGCTTTTGGTTTTCTTTGCAATTCATCTTTTATTTCAAGCAACTCTGCTGTTTGCATCACACGTTCATTAATTTCTTTTTTACTAAAACGCTTCAGCTTTAAACCAAAAGCAATATTATCATAAACAGTCATGTGCGGGTACAACGCATAATTTTGAAACACCATTGCAATGTCCCGGTCTTTTGGATCAATATCATTCATTCTTAAACCATCAATCAGCAACGAACCTTCACTAATTTCTTCAAGCCCTGCAATCATTCTTAACAATGTTGATTTGCCACAACCCGAAGGCCCAACAATTACCATAAACTCTTTATCTTTTATATCGAATGAAATATTATTTACTGCTTTTTTTATTGCAGCATTTTTTTTATCGTCTTCATAAATTTTTGAAATATTTTCTAATCTTACTTCTGCCATAAATTCTTTTATAGTGAAAAATAATCCTGCGAAATTTTTATAATACGGCAAGCTAAATCAAGCTCGCCGGATGCAATTACGAAATCATTTTCATGCTTTGCAATGCCTGTAGTAAATACAATATCATTTAAATAAATTTGATGAGCAATGTTTAAAGTGAGTTCCGTTTTTGCTTCGAATAACGGTTCTTGTTCTGCCTGCTTTAAAACTTTTAAAGGATCATCTTTATCGAGCAATGCCCAATACGTTCTGTAAATACCAACTTCTCCTTTGTTTTCAACTCCATGATATAATATAAGCCACCCATCTTTTGTAATTATAGGTTGTGTGCCGCCACCAATTTTTGAGTTGGATGAAGATTTTTTATGTGCTCTTATAAACGGATGATCAGATGGTTTCCAGTGTAATAAATCCGGTGATGATGAAAGTTGAATGGTCGGTCCGGGATGATATGATGAATTTGGTGATGATGCAAAATAACATTCGCCTAATGGTCTTGTTAATGCATAATATTTATTATTGATTTTACCTTCAAACAATAACATGTCTTTATTCTGATGATCGAGCACAATACCAAGACAAGTATAATTTAATCCATCATCGGAAACATATAGCATAGTTGAATGTCGTTCGCTGCTCACACAGCAAGTGGTCATGTAATAACGGTCATCAATAAAAGAAATCCGCGCATCTTCAATTCCATATTCCTGGCTGGTAAATTGTGGTGCAATAATTTTATCGTAATGAATTTTCTTTACCTCAGAACCATCTTCATTCAACTCTACAGGCAACAGCCACGACAAAGATGTTAATGCAATTACTTTAAACCGATAAGCGTTTATTCTGAATTGCCTTGGATCAGCCATGTTTGTATCAGCAAGATTCCAGCCGTCTGTTACAAAATCTTTTTCTTTATCCCAGCGAATAGCATATACTTTATCATTAACAACAGCATTGGATAATGCTTCTGCCACACGCACCATTAGTAATAAATTTCCATTTTTTAATCTGCATAAACCAGGATTAAAAGCACCAAGCGCATAAGTTTTTTCTTTGATTGTTTTGCGTAAAGGTGAAAATGATAAGTCAACGTCATCCGGCGTAAAAATTAATGTATCTGATTTTATATAATTGCTCCTCATCTCAAAAATTATTTTTTATATTTATCCAATGCTGATTTTATAGCAGGATTTGCTTCTGCAATTTCCATCGTAAGCAATGCCTCAACCGTTGATTCAGCACCGGAATTTAAATTGACAAAAGAAACTGAATTAATACCATCAAAACAAATACCTGTTGTTGTTGAATACATGATTTTATCTGCAGCGTTACTTCCTAAAAACCATGCAGCCAGATGCCCTGCTATATCCGCATATTTATTATCACTTGTTAAATGATATGCTTCAGCAGCAGCAGTAACCATGGGTCTTATACCGTAAGCAATTTGTTCAAATAATTGTTCACTGTTTAAAGTTATTTGCGTGCCATCACTTTGTACATTGAAAGATGCTTTAATGCCGTTTTGCAAAAGCCAGGGATAAAAATTATTCACTACAGCAATGCCTTTATTTATATAGCTTGTATCATTTAAAAATTCGCCGGCTTTCATAAGCGCATAAGCCTGGTCTGCCCCGTAAGCATGCCAGGTATTTTCCCAGCTCAGAATACATGAAAAAGGAAAATGTGTTGCATCACCTTGTTGCATAAGTGCAATACCATCTGCAAGTTTTTTTATGTATGAATTAATCGTTTCATCATTCTTTGCATAAGGTAAAAGACTGAGCAAAAGAATAGCAGCCTGGTCAGTGCCACTTTCTGCAGGTAACCATTGTGGTATTGTAATGCCTGAAACAATCTTGGTTGTTTCAGGCAAAGGAATAAGATCAGTTTTTATTTTGGCAATTAATATGTTTATTGATGCATTCATTTTATCAGTTAAAGCAGCATTTTTATTTTTGATGACCGGGCTTGCTTCTGAAAGTGCATACAATGCTCGCCACGACCACCAGTTTGCATTGTTTGTACTTGTAACGCCGCTTACATTTATTGAATGATCAGGAAAAACAAAATTGAAAAAATAACCGTTGCCAGATTGCATGTGCAATATAAAATTGATAAGATTATATGTTTTGTTTTGCATGGATGTATCTGACAAAAAATTTTTATTTCGTATGAAAACCTGCACAGCTCTTGCAACATCATCAACGCAGATAAAGCCTTCATCCGCATCAGCTACAAAATGATAATCGGGTGCTTCAGAATAAATATAAACTCCTGCTGCACCAGCACCTGTATTAAATGTGAAAGGAGTATATAAAGCATTCACATGATTCATGTTTACCAGCATTGTGTCTTTCGGCACTATTGGCGTTGTTGGTTGAGACGCTGATTGTTTTTTGCAGGTAACAGACATGCAACAAACGGCATATAAAACAACAGCTAAACGCATTCCTTTCTTCATAAAATATTTTTAAGCTTTAATCTCATTTAAAAGATCATCTAATTTAATGGTTGCAAATGCCGTTGCAGAATCCGAAACAGCGTATGGTATAATCAGCAAATCATTATGGCACATTAAACCGCATGTATAAACTACATTAGGAACATAACCTTCCCGATCATTTTCATCTGCTTCAATTAATGGACGATTTAATCTTCCAATAATTTTTGCAGGATCATTCAGATCAAGCAATATTGCGCTTATTACATAAGTACGCATAGCGCCCACACCATGTGTTAGCAACAACCAGCCTTTATTTGTTTTTACAGGTGAGCCGCAATTGCCAAGTTGCAGCAATTCCCACGTGTAATGCGGTTCCATCAACAATTTAAAATCTGACCACACATACAGATCATCAGAAAACATAATATAAATTTTTTCACCACCTTGTCTTGATATCATTACATATTTCCCATTAACCTTTTCAGGAAATAATGCCATGCCTTTATTTGATATTGCGGCACCATATAATGTGCGAATTCTAAACTCATTAAAATCTCTTGTTTCTATTAATTGCGTTTTTATGTTACGTCCATCATAAGCAGTATAAGTGCCGTAATAGTAGCTTTCATTTCCATCTTTAAATAATACGAAACGCGTATCTTCCATACCCATTTTTTCTGCTTTAGCATTTGGAAAAATTACTTTCTCTGTTATAGGTATATCTGCCGAATTTTCTAATCCATAATTTGTATCAAGAATATTTTCAATTATTTCAATTGAATGTTTGTGCAAAGGATGATGCGGAGATGATGATTTAAATATTACGTGCGCTTCTGTATAAGTAAATAAGTTAGGCAAAACATCCAGCACAGCAGCATTAAATGATGGAAATGTTGCTGCACGTTTACTAATAAAATCTTTTGTATAAACCGTATCAGGCTTTCTTTCCAGGGAAGAAAAATAAGCAGCTTCTTTATCAAGCGTTATATTTTTTTTATTAACAATACCGGTTTTAAAAACAATGGATGAAATATGACCTTCTCCTGTAGCTCTTAAACTCATTATAAATCTTTGATCGCCTGCTTTTAAATTATCTTGATTTGGATGCGGCACAATAGAAGGATTAAATAAAGCAGCTGCCTGGAATGAGTATTCTTTTGTAAAAAATGCACCGAGCAATAATTTCTTTTTATCTGAAAAATGCTCAAAGCTTTTTGCATGTTGATCTTGTATTCTTCTATAATGATTTAAAAAAGTTTTTTCAATGTTACGATGCCTTCCGGCAAAATTTTTCATAACTTCTTTAAGGTATAAATCAACTTGTTTATCATCTAAGTTTTGTATGTGTTTAACTATATTTTTTACACGGTTATTTCCTGGCAAATAAAGAAAAGAAGTAATAACATCTTTTGCCGAAGCATATAAGCGAATCGGATATTTATTAAGTTTCATCATCAATCTTTATACTATTTATATCTAATTTATTTTTAGTAATTCTTAATATTCATTGTTCATTATAACTAATCTTTTAAACCTGTGGAAGCCATACTTTGTATAAAGTGTTTTTGAAAAAACAAAAATGCAATCATTACCGGAAGTGCCAGTAAAACTGCTGCGGCAATCTTTACACCAAGTTGTGCATCGGCTCTTCCGCCAACTGCAAATAATGTTACGAGTTGTGGCATCGTCATCAACTGTTCATTACGAATAACAATCAACGGCCACAACACTTCATTCCATGAACCAATGAACACTAAAATGGCAACTGTAACTATTGTTGGTTTAATGTTCGGCCATAATATTCTGAATATAATTCCAATCTCATTACAGCCATCTAATCTTGCTGCATCAATCAATGCCTGCGGTAAACCCTGGAATGCCTGCCTGAACATTAAGATAGCAAATGCACTTACTGAAAAAGGAATAATTAATGCAAGAAATGTATCAACAAAATGCAGGTTGATCATCGTAATATAATTTGGAATAAGTGTAATTTGAAAAGGCAGCGACATTGTAAAAACAATCACATAAAAAATTAATTGCCTGCCTTTGAATTTCATCTTCGCCAATGCATAACCAACCGTTGATGCAGTTAATAAAACCAGTGATGTTGTAATTGCTGCAACGAACAAACTATTAAACAACGAACGCGCTATAGGAATTTTTGAAAGCATGATTTTAAAATTATCCAGCGTTGGATGTGAAGGAAATAAATTCATTGTTCCTATTTCATTCATTGGTGCCAGCGCTCCGCCAATCATCCAGATAAAAGGATAAATAAATGATGCAGCAGCAATAAGCAAAGCTGCATACATCATAATTTTTCCAAACGTAAAACGTTTCTTCATTTTCAAATCATCAAGTTTTCGAATTCTTCTATTCTTCTTTTTCAATAAATTTTTTTTGCAGTATTACAACCGTCATTATTATCAATGCATAAAAAAATCCAAGCGTTGCAGAATAACCCATATTATAATATTGAAACGCCTGTTTATAAATGTATAATACTGCAGAAAGTGTTTGATTCATTGGTCCGCCGCCAGTCATAATATATGGCTCAATAAATAAAGAAAAGCCACCAATGGTTGATAAGATAACTACCATAAAAATGGTTGGATTTATCATGGGTAAAGTAATATGATAAAACTGTTGCCACTTATTTGCACCTTCTAATTTTGCGGCTTCATAATACTGCGGTGGAACTGTTTGTAAACCGACTAAAAAAAGAATTACATATAAGCCAACATTCTTCCATGTTGCCATTACTGCAATTGAATAAATAGCTACATCAGGATTAACCAGCCAACCAACTTTTGATATTCCTATACTTGTTAATAAGCGATTAATAATGCCTGAATCATAACCTAATAACTGTTGCCATAAAATTGTTATAACAACACCAGAAACAATTACCGGCATAAAAAAAGATGCGCGGAAAAAAGATTTTGCTTTGATTTGTTGATTAAGCAATTGCGCTAATAATAAAGACACAATTAATTGCAAAGGAATGTGCAGCAAAAGAAATTTTAGTGTGTTTACAATAGCAAGCCAGAATAATTTATCCTTAAATAAATGTTTGTAGTTATCAATGCCGATGAAATGCATTGGCGCTATAATATTCCATTTATTAAAAGTTAGAAATAAACAAAAAAATACTGGGAACAAAACAAATACAAATACAAAAACCAGATATGGAGAAACAAGCAGATAAGGCAGCCATTTGCGTGATATGGCTAAATGTTTTTTATTTTTTTGTATAGATGAACCTGCTGTTATGTGCATGCTTGGTTTAATATTTTTAATAATCACAACTTCATCTACTTATTATTGGCAAGCAAAACATTTACTGCATTTGCTGCATCACTTACTGCTTTTTCAGGCGTTTTTTTTCCATAGATAACACAAGTTGCATATTCCTGCGAAATAATATCCAGCACTTCAACAATCACATCACAATTATCAATTCCTTTTACATATTTTACCTGCTTTGCAAAAATCTTCGTCATTGGATGTTGATTAAAAAAATTACTGTAAAAATTATCTGTATCCAAATTATTTCTTAGCGGCATTTGCCCTGTAAGCTGAAGCAACTGCAAGTCTCCTTCTTTATCAATCATTGTTTTAATAAAATCCCAAGCCTGCTGCGGATGTTTGCATGTATTAAATACAACCATATTTTTTGGGTCGGCATATGTATAAACCGGACCTTGATGATCATCGGGAACAGGCGGTTGTAAATAATCAAATTGAAAAGTTCTGCCGGGAATACTTAGTAAATAATCTGTTTGCCACGGACCTGAAAATTCTGTTGCGATTTGCTGCGTAACAAAAGGATCATTAGCGCCTGCTAAATTTTCCCGCGTAAAATATCCGTTATTATACAGGGTTTGCAGAAAACGAAAAACGCTAACAGCATATTTATTATTGAACGCAGCTTTATTGTCTTTAATCAACGGCGCTCCGTTAGAAGCGGCTAGATATAACATATAAAA
>CAXSDU010000049.1:0-27200 GCA_964236165.1 uncultured Parafilimonas sp.
CGGCAATCAAATTAAAATCCATTCCGGCAAATGTTACCTTATGTTCATGCGTGTTGTTATAGTTTCTTAGCCAATATAAAAAATCTCTTATTTCAGGTGTTTGCCAAAGTTTAATCATATAATTTTTCATTGCTGCTGCAATGTTATCATTTGAATTAATTACCTGGTTTAAATAATAACTATCACCAAAAGCATTTTCAAAACATATTACTGTAAAGCCTTTGTTGGTGATAAGCTGTTTAATAATACTGATGCGTACTTCATTAAATTCTTTTGTGCCATGCGTGCCTTCACCCAAACCAACAATTTGCCTTTCGCCCATTTCGTTAATCAATGTTGCCATTTGTGTAACGGGTATTTCTTTAGTGATAAATTTTACAGGCTGAAAATTTACCTGCGCTTTTGCAAAAATTACTGCGCTAATTAAAGTGATTGTGATGCTGATCTTTTTCATAAAATGTATGTTTTGCCGCTAAAGTAGATTCGATGATATCACATGAAAAATGTATTCAATGAAACACATTAATTTTTCGATGATCAGGTTTTGATTTTTATTTCATCGAAAAAAAAGCCAGTTACACCGAAGCGATTCGGCAGCATTTTTATTTCAAATATTTTTGAGCAATGAAAAAAAATGATAAAAGCCATTTTCCTGTTTACTACGAGTTATTTATATGGCTGTTTTATTGTTGCTTTTTTAAATATGCATATTATGCTGATGAAGCTGGTAAATTGGTTATTTCATCTGATAAATATTTTCCTTTTGCCTCATTGATTTTATACGCAATCAGCATCTCTTTATTTTGGATAATCTTTTACCGGATTATAATTCTATGGATTCTCAGGAATAAAAAATACTGGCTGCTTTTTATTGCTGCGCTGATGTTTATCGCTTTGGTTTCTGTAATTAATAATTATCTGATAAGTTTTTGTTTTAAAAGTTTTAATACTGATAAAGTTTTGCAGCCATTTTATGATGATGAATTTGCAGTGTACAGTTTCAGGCTTCATCAGTTCAGAGGCTATTCGTTAGATATTTTATTTCCCGATCTTATAGCATTCAGTTCAATAGGATTTATGCGTTTTGCTTTTGAGAATGAACAGAAAAAAAGAATGCTTGAACAACAAAATTTTCAGTTACAAATCAGCACATTAAAAGCGCAGATCAATCCGCATTTTTTTTTCAATACATTAAATACTATTTACGGAAAAAGTCTTACAAACAGCAGCGAAACGCCGGATTCAATTTTGCGATTGTCTGACATGATGCGTTATATTTTATATGAAAGCGATGCAGATAAAGTTTCGCTGGAAAAAGAAGTAATGTTTATAGAAAATTTTTTGGTGATGGAAAAGCAACGTTTTGCTGATATGCAGTTATATTTTTCAGCACAAAATATTTTTGAAAATATACAAATAGCGCCGCTGATATTTTTGCCTTTTGCAGAGAACGCGGTAAAGCATGGTGCACAGCACATTAAAAATAATACAATCATCAAGTGTAACATATCAACGCATAACAACCAATTATTTTTTATGATGGAAAATGAAATTGCAGACAAAAACATTACTAAAACAATTGGCGGTGTTGGTTTGAAAAACGTAAAGGCACGGCTGGAATTATATTATCCTTCTACACACAAACTTAATATTACAGAGAAAGATGGTTTGTACAAAGTAAATTTAATAATTGATTTAAGCTGATTATGATTACATGCATTATTATAGATGATGAACCAATTGCGCACCAGATACTGGAGCAATATATTTTGAAGTACCAGGAACTTATATTAATTGGCAAATTCAGAAACCCGATTGAAGCCATTCCTGTTTTAGAAAAAAATGAAGTAAACCTGATTTTTTTAGATATACAAATGCCATTGGTAAACGGGCTTACATTTTTAAAAAATCTGCACAATCCGCCACATGTTATTTTAACAACTGCTTATCCTGATTATGCATTGCAGGGTTTTGAATTGAATGCTGCAGATTATCTTTTAAAACCATTTTCTTATGATCGTTTTGCGAAGGCTGTAAACAAAGTAAAGAGCAATTTAAAAATAGACTCAACCAACGATAAGCGAAGTGGTTATTTGTTGCTTACAAATAATCAAACTGCAATAAAAATTTTTTATGATGAAATTCTTTTTATAGAAGCATCCGGTGATTATATGAAAATTCATACTACCGAAAATGTGTACATGCACTACATAAGAATGAAACATCTTGAAGAACAATTGCCGCAGGATATGTTTTTACGCATTCATAAATCTTACATCGTGGCTTTACATAAAATAAAACAATTAAAGAAAGATGAAGTTGTGTTGATGAATAATATTGTGTTACCTGTAAGCAGTTCTTTCAAACAAAAACTTACAGAAATGTTTACAGTAAAATAGTGTTAGCCATTAACGCCAATCAAACTCAACTACTTTATCATCAAGCTTCCATTTTGAAGGAAATTGATTTGTTAACCAATCTAACGGTTCAGCAATTGGTTGTAGTTTGGATGCATTATCAAAACATTCTTTGATAAATATTTTTTGTTCTGCGCCAACTGCATCAGGCTGCGCAGATATAAATAAAGGCGCACTGCTTTGTGCGAGCAGCTGCATCCATCGTTTGTTTTTATCCCATGGAATAGCTGTTGTTAATCCAACACAATCTCCATCTACTTCATAAAAGTTTTTATGCTGCACCATTCTAAAACCAAGCGTGTTAACGCCCATTTTTCTTGTACGCTCCCATTCTTTGCCGCTGGTATCATCACCAATGCGATTCAATTCAAAAATACCAGCGGACAAATGACTGATTGTATTGCATCCGATCAGGTACATATCTGTTGCTGCATCACGAATAGATTTATATAAATACAAAATAATTTCTGCATTTGTTTTAGAATTATCATTAAACTGCCAGCTTGATACACTCATAGTGTCATTCATTTCAAAACCCCATTTTCCAAAAATATCATAGGTAGAAAAATCATGTTTAACTAATTCATAATTCCATTGCTTATATGTTGTAATAATATTTTTTATGCGCTGAATATTTTCTTCAATCGTTGGATCAAGTATTGGCATTTTTGCATCATTGCGGTTAGGAATTGATGGCGCCAGTAAATTTTTTCTATCCTGATGGCGTGCACATAAAGGTCTTGTCCAAATACCGGCACGCATACCAAGCTTTTTTATTTCACCGGCAAGTTTTTGCATATCGCCAAACTTAGCATTAGGCTTTGCGAAATCATCACCCCAGCAACAATCATCCGGCAATAAAGGCGACTTTAATGCCCAGCCTGCATCAATCACAGAAAAAGGTTTATTGCTTGTGTTGCTTACAAGCGGCGCTAATAAAGATGTGTGTTGAAGTATAAGATCAGCAGAATTATTTCCATACGCAAAATACCAATCATTGATGCCGTAAACAGGCTGATCAACTTTGCGTGGCTTGTCGCACATTTGTTTGCAAAAGCGGCGAACAGTTGCAAATACATTTTCATTACCTTCATTTTTTGCAGTAATAATTTCAACAGCATTCAACATTCTTGTGCCGAGTTGTACACCGTTGCCGCCATTTCTTGTATCGAGATTCAGTTGTAAATTATTATCGGCAATGCGCCAATAACAAATTGCGCTGCAACCTGTTTTTACACCAAAGCATGTTGTGTTATTATCTGTATACTCAATACAATACCATGGTAATTTTTTTGTTGTGTTACTGGATTTCCAGCTTACATCTCCGTAGGTTCTTTCCCACGCATCGCCTAATACAACTGCATTTTTTTGTGATGCAATTTTCCATGACATTTGAATTTCTTTTAAAGCAAATGTTGGCGAATGAACAAGCACAGCAACTGAATCTTTTGTGTTTTTTAATCTTACAATAACATCTCTGTAACTCCATGTTTGTTTGTCGGAAGATTGTAATGCATAAAAATCATTGCCTGAAAGAATTTTAATTGCATTTGGCATTTGCATAAGATTTATTTTTTTGCCTTCTGCTTTTACATAATCCGAAATTATTAATGCTGCAAGCGATGCGCCACTGAGTTGAATAAAGTTTTTTCTGTTCAATTATTAATTATTTCTTTTTCAAATGTAAAGAAAGGAGAAATTATATTATTTACAATTCTTAATGGAATCCTTTCTCACTAAGATCCTGAATTTAGCAAATAAAAAATCTCAAACTGCCATCAAAATTTTAAAAAAATAAAAGGTAGAAGAATTACATATTTAGCGGTAATCATTTCGAAGATTTTATTATCCGATAAATACAAAATAACTTATCAGAACTACGACTTTTTTATTATGTATCAAGAATAAAAATGAAATAAATATTTAATTTAAACATTTCCAGAAATAAGAAAACCCGTTTATAAACAAACGGGTTTTGTGCCCAAGACTGGATTCGAACCAGCACACCTGTTAAGGCTCTACCACCTCAAAGTAGCGTGTCTACCAATTTCACCACCTGGGCAATATAAGGAAACCTGCAAATTACAAGCTATACAATTATTGATAAAAAAATTATTGAAATTCAGATTATGATGCATTAATTAATTACCCTTTATTTAGTTCAATTCTAAACGTAGTGCCTTTGCCCTGTTCACTAGATCTAATATAAATATGCCCTTTGTGGTATTGTTCTATAATGCGTTTGCTTAGTGTTAATCCCAAACCCCAGCCTCTTTTTTTTGTAGTAAATCCCGGATTAAAAACTTTTGCAATATTGCCTTTTGAAATGCCCTTGCCTTCATCAGTAACATCAATCATAATTTGTGAAGCAGTATCAATAATTTGAACAGTTATTGAGCCGTGACCCTCACTTGCATCAAGCGCATTTTTTAAAAGATTTTCTATTACCCAATCAAATAAAGGCGGCGATATCATTGCAGTTATAATTTCATTGTTATCTGTATTTAAAAAAAATTTAACCTTGCCGCCGGCTCTTCTTTTTATATAATCAATCATATAATTTACCTGCTCAACAATATTTTTTTCTTCGAGATGCGGCTTACTTCCAATTTTACCAAAACGGTCAGTTATTAATTCAAGCCGGCCTACATCTTTCTCAATTTCAGCGCTCATTTTTTCATTTCCCGGCATCTCTTTCAATACTTCAACCCATCCTTTTAAACTTGATACCGGCGTTCCAAGCTGGTGCGCTGTTTCTTTGGCCATACCTGCCCATAACTGGTTTTGTGTACTTCTGTAATTGGTACGTTGTGCTATAATTGTTATACTAAGAAATAACCCGACTATTATAAGTTGTACAATTGGATAATAACGAACTTCTCTTTGCAAAACACTATCGCCGTAATAATACCTGTTTACCTTATAAGGAGTTTCACTTACTATTAAAGGAATAGGATCATGTTCTTTTTTAAACTCTTTCAATTTTTTTAAAAGATAATTACTATCAGATTTTATTTTATTCTTATCAAGATTTAAATAATTATTGGTAATGCTATCCTGCTCACCGGACAACACTTCTATAATTGGTATATCTGTATTTTCAGATGAAATTTTTACTGCGAGGCTTATGTTTACTTCGCTGCTTGTATCTGCAATAGTTCTTTGCGCTTCAACCCAAGTTTCAATTCTCTTTTTTTCATCTGCTGCTATTTTTTTTGCGAGATAAGATGAATAAAAAATAGTTCCGCTAATGATTGCAACTGCAATTATGAATAATAAAGTTCTGCCGTTAAGCCATTGACGTATCATGCTTCTAAAATAGAGAAATGAGTGTGCAAATAAAAATCCCGCAATAATAACTGCGGGATTCTTTGATTATTTTAAAATATAAATTAGTTCTAACCGAACAATCCACCTTTTTTCAAAGACTTTGTTCCTTCGCCAATTTTATATCCGTTTTGATAAATCTGAATTTTGTAATTACCGGTTTGATATTTTCCGCCTTCTGGTTTCCAGTCAAAACTTACAGGAGTACGTTTACCTTGTTCATACTGAATATCTACTTTATTGGTAAAAACTTTTTCTCCTTCATCACGCGTTTGAAAAGTACCGCTTCCGTTAGCAGGAATTGTTATTGGATGCCCGTCTGGTGAAGTAACACAAACATATAATTCTTTAGTACCACTTGCTGATATACGGTTTTCATCAAGATCAAAAGAAATTCTGAATACATCTGTTTTTCTAGCGGTACTAACAGTTTTTTCTTTACCACTGTTTTTAATATCAATAGCAGTAATATTTATATTTGATGCATGCAAAGTTGAACCAACATCTTGTATATGCGCTCTTTCAGAATCTGTTTCAGCAAGATTTTGTTCTACGCGTGTTTTTTGTGCTGTAAGTGTATCTCTCTGCGTTGAAAGATCTGTGTTGGCTGTTGTAAGCGTTTGATTTTGCTGCTTAAGCTGATCTATCTGCGTAAGCAAATCTGTTATCTTTCCATTCAACTCATTAATCATAGAACGTGCCTTTGTAAGGTCACCATTCTTTTTATTTAATTCTGTTCTTATACGTGTTTTAAGGCTATCAATTGATGCTTGTCTGTCAGCCAAATCACCTTTTAATTTTGTATTGGTTCCTGTTAAAGAATCCATTCTTGCAAGTGCATCATTATATTCACTTTCCACTGCACCGCGCGAAGAATCTGCTGTAGTATATTGTGTAGTTAATGTTTTTATTTGTTCGCCAGATTTATTTTTATCGTAAATTATATAACCCCATGTACCTACTAACGCAGCTATTAAAATACCATAGACAAGTTTACGATTATCTTTAGGTGGTGGTTGGGGAGGTTGATTGCCAGGTGAAGCCGAAGGATAATTACTGTAACTCATAATTTAATTTATATTTTTAATTTTATTAAGAAAGATTTTGAATACAACTACATCCATATTTAATTTATTGCTGATAGATATAGAAACTGTACCGTTTTATAAAAGTTATGACATGCTAAATGATGATTGGAAAATACTATGGGCTGAAAAAATTTCCAAAACCATGCCAGAAAACTTATCTTCAGAAGAAGCATACTCCTTAAAAGCAGGCATTCTCGCAGAATTTGGTAAAGTGATCTGTATTTCAACCGGATATTTTTATGAAAATATAAACAAACAAGTTTGTCTTAAAATTAAAAGCATTTATGATGAGGATGAAAAAACTTTATTAGAAAATTTTTTGCAAATGCTAAACGGTTTCTATAAAACAAATAACCGCTATGTGTTTGCAGGGCATAATATAAAAGAGTTTGACATTCCATATATATGCCGCAGGTTACTTATTAATTGTATAGAATTACCTAATTATTTTCAATTGCATGGTGCAAAACCCTGGGAGATAGATATGATTGATACATTACAATGGTGGAAGTTTGGTGATTATAAAAACTATATTTCATTAAACCTGTTGGCAAGCGTTTTAAATATTCCTACTTCAAAAGGAGATATGGATGGAAGTATGGTGCGTGATATTTATTATGAAAACAAAGACTTTGAACGTATAAGAATTTATTGCGAAAAAGATGTAATAGTTACAGCTAACGTTATACTTAAATTTAAAAATTTACCAATACTCGAAAGAGAATGTATAACAATTGTAAACTAAACAGATTTGCAGATATATAAAAGCCTATATATTTGCAGCCCGTTGGTGCGGTAGCTCAGTCGGTAGAGCAAAGGACTGAAAATCCTTGTGTCGGCGGTTCGATCCCGCCCGGCACCACGCAGAAAAAGCAGTTATGTTTAATACTTAACTGCTTTTTTATTTAACTAAATTCTGCTAAAATTTATTTGACTATTTAAGAATCATATTTATTTTTTGCAACTCCGCTTCACTAAAACTTGTATTGTCAATACATTTAATTGAATCAATAACCTGTTCCGGTTTACTGGCACCAACCAACACAGATGTTATGCGTTTATCTTTAAGTATCCATGCCAATGCCATTTGTGCCAATGTTTGATTTCTTTCTTTAGCTAATTGATTAAGCTGCTTTATTTGTTCCAGTCTATCTTCAGTTATCTGGGTCTCCGTTAGAAATCCAAGACCTTTTGTAACTCTTGATCCTTCAGGTATGCCTTTAAGATATTTGTTTGTAAGCATGCCTTGTGCCAGCGGAGAAAAAGGAATGCAACCAACGCCTTCCTGCTCTAAAACATCAAGTAAACCTTCATCTTCAACCCATCTTTCAAACATGGAATATTTTGGCTGATGTATTAAACAATGCACGCCAAGATTTTTTAAAATGCGGATTGCTTCTTTTGTTTCTGATGGCTTGTAATTGGAAATACCTACATACAATGCTTTGCCTTGTTTCACAATTAAGCTTAGCGCATTCATTGTTTCTTCAAGCGGCGTTTCATAATCAGGACGATGATGATAAAAGATATCTACATACTCCAGCTTCATACGCTCTAAACTTTGATCCAGACTTGATACAAGATATTTTTTTGATCCCCACTCGCCATAAGGACCCGGCCACATAAGATAACCTGCCTTTGAAGAAATAATTAATTCATCTCGGTAATGTTTAAAATCTTTATGTAGGATTTCACCAAAATTTTCTTCAGCAGCACCGGGCGGCGGACCGTAATTATTCGCTAAATCAAAATGTGTGATGCCATTATCAAAAGCAGTATATAAAATCTTTTTATAGTTATCATACACATCTGTTTTTCCAAAGTTTTGCCAAAGTCCTAAAGAAATTGCCGGCAATTTTAAACCGCTTCTCCCGCAACGGTTGTATTGCATTTTATTATACCTGTCGTTTGCTGCAGTATATGTCATATAAATACATTGTTTATATTGAAAGTATAAAATTTCTAATTAAATAGTAAAAGTTAAGCAATATTATTTGCATCAATTTTATATCGTTATCAAACAATTTATGCTGCAATTCATTTTGCATACAAATGCTTTTTATCTTTCCGCTCTTAACCTTTAGCGTATGCCATCATTTGAAGTAACGGGAGGAAAAAAACTTAAAGGAGAAATTATACCGCAAGGCGCAAAGAATGAGGCGTTGCAAATAATTTCTGCTGTATTATTAACGCATGAAATAGTAACTATTAAAAATATTCCTGATATACTTGATGTAAACCTGCTTATTGAATTACTTGAATTATTAAACGTAAAAGTAAACCGCACATCAAGAAGCGAATGTGTTTTTCAGGCAGACAATGTTAATGTAGATTATCTCGCATCTGAAGATTTTAGAAAAAAAAGTAGTCGCATGCGCGGTGCTGTAATGCTTGCTGGTCCTATGCTTGCGCGATTTAAAAAAGCATACATACCAAAGCCTGGCGGAGATAAAATTGGCCGCCGCCGTTTAGATACACATATTATCGGTTTAGAAAAGCTGGGCGCTAAGTTTGTGCATGATGAAAAGCTGAATGTTTTTCTTTTGAAAACAACTGGGTTAAAAGGCACATTTATGTTGTTGAATGAACCCTCCGTTACTGGCACTGCAAATATTTTAATGGCGGCTGTAATGGCAAAAGGAATTACAACAATTTACAATGCAGCATGTGAACCTTACCTGCAGCAGCTTTGCAAAATGCTTAACAGGATGGGCGCACGCATTAAAGGTGTTGGCAGTAATTTATTAACTATTGAAGGCGTAACTGAATTGCGTGGCACAGAGCACACTATGTTACCTGATATGATTGAAGTAGGGAGTTTTATTGGTCTTGCCGCGATGACGCAAAGTGATATTACTATAAAAAATGCCGGTATAAAACACCTTGGTATAATACCTGAAACTTTTCAAAAGCTGGGCATAAAAATAGAATTAAAGAATGATGATATTCACATTCCAGCACAAAGACTTTATGAAATGCAATCTTTTCTTGATGGCAGCACACTTACTATTTCAGATCATCCTTGGCCTGGCTTTACACCTGACTTGTTAAGTATTGTTCTTGTAACGGCAATACACGCAAAAGGCAGTTTGCTTATTCATCAAAAAATGTTTGAAAGCCGTTTATTTTTTGTAGATAAGTTAATTGATATGGGTGCACAAATAATTCTTTGCGATCCGCATCGCGTTGTTGTTGTAGGGCTTGAACGTAAACAAAAATTGCGCGGTGTTGTAATGGATAGTCCCGATATACGCGCCGGTGTTTCACTTTTATTTGCTGCGCTAAGTGCAGAAGGCAAAAGTATCATTCGTAATATAGAACAAATAAACAGGGGTTACCAAAATATAGAACAACGTTTACAAAGTTTAGGTGCATCCATAAAAAAAATTGATTAAGCCAGTTACATTTTGATTGTATAAATAATGCTGAACAGCTTACTAAAAAAACTTATTCGCACAGGTTACGGAAGCCGTAATACATTAGCCGTTGCAGGATTGTTTATTGCTTTGTTATTAATTTTTTGTGCAGTACAAATACAGGCTGATTATAACCAATTGTTATATGGCAAAACAAGCCAGGATAGTATTGCTGATTTTCTTGTTATTAATAAAATTGTTACGGATAAAAACATTGGTAACACTGGTTTAACACAAGCTGAAATAAATAATCTTAAACAACAACCGTTTGTTGAAAAGATTGGAACACTTACACCAAGCCGTTTTCGCGTAGGCGTGCAAAGCGTCAGTAAACAAATTCCATTTTATACTGATTTCTTTTTCGAAAGTGTTCCAAATGAATTTCTCGATGTAAATACGCCAGACTGGCAATGGAATGAAAACAGTTCTTTTATTCCTATGATCATTCCAAACATGTTTCTCGATATGTATAATTTTGGCTTTGCGCAATCGCAGCATTTACCGCAGCTTTCACAAGACTTAATAAAAAATCTGCCTGTACAAATAGATATTCAAACGCCAAACGGTGTTGTAAATTATTATGGTAAAGTGGTTGGGTTCAGCGATCGCATTTCTTCTGTGCTGGTGCCGCAGTCTTTTATGAACTGGGCAAATGAAAAATTCGCAACCAATGTAAATGTTCAGCCATCAAGAGTTATCATTCAAACTAAAGATGCAGGAGATGAAAAGCTTAACGATTATCTTTCTAAACATAATCTTTCGACCAACACAGAAAAAACGCGCTTTGAAAAGTATCGTGGAATTATAAATGCAGTGGTAATTATTTCATGGGTAACCGGCGGCTTAATGTTTTTATTTGCACTGCTGATTTTTACTTTATTTATTCAGCTTACAGTTGCATCTGCCAAAGAAGAAATTATTTTATTGATTACACTGGGCGCAGCACCAAAACAATTGCAACAATTCTTGTTTAAAAGATTTATTCCTTCAAACATTATTTCAATTGTGCTAACACTTATTATTGCTACATTGTTGCAATTTGTATTGCATAAAGTTTTAGCAGCACAGAAAATTTTTATCAGTCAATATATTTCATATTATACAATTATTTCTGCGTTTGCATTGTTCATTGTGTTGAGCTTGGTAAATATTCAGTCAATAAAAAAATATATCCGTCATAATATTTAGCTTTTATTTCATTTTTGTTGATGAAAACCTGTAATTCAACCAGCATAACAAAATGATAACGCTTATTCAGTAATCAATAGCAATTCTTCGCTGTGATTTGCTTACCTTCGCGCCTCAAATTTTGAAAATGGAGATCAGGAATATTGCAATCATTGCGCACGTTGACCATGGAAAAACAACACTAGTTGATAAAATTTTACACGCAACAAAAGTTTTTCGCGATAACCAGGAAACTGGTGATTTAATAATGGACAGCAACGACCTTGAACGTGAACGCGGCATAACTATTTTTTCTAAAAATGCCGCAGTAGTATATAAAGGTGTTAAGATAAATGTTATTGATACGCCGGGTCACTCCGATTTTGGTGGTGAGGTTGAGCGCGTTTTAAAAATGGCAGATGGTGTTATTTTATTGGTTGATGCATTTGAAGGTCCGATGCCGCAAACACGTTTTGTTTTGCAAAAAGCATTGCAGTTAAATCTTCATCCGATTGTTGTTATTAATAAAGTTGATAAACCAAACTGCCGTCCTGATGAAGTGCATGATGCAGTATTTGAATTATTTTTTAACCTTGATGCAACTGAAGAACAACTCAACTTTCCTACATTTTATGGTAGTGGGAAACATGGCTGGTTCAACGATTCTTTAACGCCTTCAGAAGATATCATGCCTTTGCTTGATGGTATTATAAAATATGTGCCCGAACCAAAGATCACCGAAGGTACGCTGCAGATGCAGGTTACATCACTTGATTACTCTTCTTTTTTGGGAAGAATAGCGATCGGTAAAGTTGCACGCGGTACTATAAAAGAAAATATGCCTGTTTCATTATTACAGGCAGACGGATCTAACAAAAAGCTTCGCGTAAAAGAATTGTATGTGTTTGAAGGAATGGGCAAGAAAAAAGTAACCGAGGTTAATGGCGGTGATCTTTGTGCAATAGTTGGATTAGAAGGATTTAACATCGGTGATACTGTTGCAGATCCTGAAAATCCTGAAGTTTTGCCTGTAATAAGTGTAGATGAACCTACCATGAGCATGTTATTCAGTATTAATAATTCACCCTTTTTTGGCCGGGATGGAAAGTTTGTTACTTCCCGCCATTTACGTGATCGATTAATGAAAGAAACTGAAAAAAACCTTGCTTTAAGAGTAGAAGATACCGATAGTGCAGATAGTTTTTTAGTATTTGGCCGTGGCATTTTGCATTTGGGAATTTTAGTAGAAACAATGCGTCGTGAAGGATACGAATTAACAGTTGGACAGCCACAGGTTTTAGTAAAGTATGTTGATGGAAAAAAGCATGAGCCTTATGAAGTATTAGTGGTTGATGTGCCTGCAGAATTTAGCGGTAAAGTAATTGATTTGGTTACGCAGCGAAAAGGCGAAATGCATGTAATGGAAACAAAAGGCGAAATGCAACATTTAGAATTTGATATTCCTTCACGTGGATTAATTGGACTGCGTTCTAACATGCTCACCAATACTGCCGGCGAAGCGGTAATGGCGCATCGGTTTAATGAATACAAACCCTGGAAAGGCAATATTCCGGGCAGGAATAATGGCGTGCTGCTTTCAAAAAATCAGGAACGCACAACAGGTTATTCAATAGATAAATTACAGGATCGCGGAACCTTTTTTGTTGATCCGGGTGAAGAAGTTTATGCCGGCCAGATTATTGCCGAACATATAAAGCCCGGTGATTTAATAGTTAATGCAACTGAACCAAAAAAATTGACTAATCACCGTGCAAGTGGTAGTGATGATGCTTCACGCATTGCACCAAAAACTTTATTAACACTGGAAGAATGTATGGAATATATTCAGTTTGACGAGTGCATAGAAGTAACGCCAAAAATTGTTCGCATGCGCAAATTGATTTTAGATGATGATGAAAGAAAGCGCCAGCAAAAAAAACTGCAAACACAGGAAGTGTAATAATTGAAAAATATTTAAATAAAACCTGTCAGATTTTTAAGATCTGACAGGTTTTTATTTTATATAGGAATTATAAGTTTACCGTTAAACATTTTTAGTATTCTTAATCAACTTATAAAAACACAATTTAAATACAGATTTTTGGTAAGGTATAAATTAAACTTTTTACTGTTAGACAAAAATTGATTACTTCTTTTTAGAAATTAAATAATGGTATAAAAATTTTTGACTACATATAAAAAGCATTTATCTTTCTGTTCTAAAACGAATCCTGCTCTATGAATTAACCTCATCCAAAACCTGCTTGTTTGTTTACCATAAAATTAAAATGATGAGAAATCAAACTATGTTTTTTGCAGTGGTGTGTGCTATTTGCTTTTTGTTTTATCGTTGCAATACCAAATCTTCAACTAACAATGTGAGCGATTCATCCACATCGCAAAAAATGTATGGCGGCTTTGCGAGCCAGGCAGAATGGGGAAGTCATTTAACTATTATTACTGGCTGTGGCGATTGTCATACACCCAAAAAAATGACTGCGCAAGGTCCGGTTGAAAATCCAAGCCTGATACTATCAGGTCATCCTTCACAAATACCCGCACCTTCTCTTATGCCTGAACAACTTTCAAAAGGAATGGCTGCAACGTATGATCTTACGGCATGGAATGGGCCATGGGGAACTTCTTATGCATCTAATCTTACTCCTGATTCTACCGGAATTGGAGGCTGGAGTGAGCAGCAATTTATTACCTGCATAAGAAAGGGTCTTTTCAAAGGGCTTGTTGGATCAAGACCAATAATGCCACCAATGCCTGTTAATGATTTTAAACATATGACAGATGATGAATTAAATGCAATATTTGCATATCTCAAAACTGTTAAACCAATTAATAATGTGGTTCCAGATTATCAGCCTCCAATGGGCGCATCAAAATAGCTGATATAACAATTTTCTCACGCAGTTAAGCTTGCGCAAAGCAATTTTTTATCTGTATATTATTACCTTTGCAGCCTTTTATAAAAATAAAGGCAGAATATTTTGGCTGATAAAGGCACTAAATACAAAGAGTTTTCAGGGTTGAACCTCCCACTTATTGAAAAAGAAATTTTAAATAAGTGGGAAGAAGAGAAGGCATTTGAAAAAAGCATTTCATTACGGCAGGGTAAACAGCCTTTCGTTTTTTATGAGGGTCCACCGAGTGCTAATGGTATGCCTGGTATTCATCATGTAATTTCCAGAACTTTAAAAGATTTGGTTTGTCGCTACAAAACCATGAAAGGTTTTCAGGTAAAGCGAAAAGGCGGTTGGGATACGCATGGCTTGCCTGTAGAATTAGGCGTTGAAAAAGAATTGGGCATTACAAAAGAAGACATTGGCAAAAAAATATCTGTTGAAGAATATAATAAAAAGTGCCGTGAAGTTGTGCTTCGTTATAAAGATAAATGGGATGAATTAACCAAACGTATTGGCTATTGGGTTGATTTGGAACATCCATACATCACTTTTAAAAACGAATACATAGAAACGCTTTGGTGGTTATTGAAACAATTACACAATAAGAAATTATTATATGAAGATGTAAGTATTCAGCCTTATTCACCGGCTGCAGGCACGGGTTTAAGTTCGCATGAATTAAACCAGCCCGGCTGCTATAAAGACGTAAAAGATACAAGCTGCGTAGCAATGTTTAAAGCAAGTGAAAATTCAAAATTCAAAAATAAAAATCTTGAAGGTGATGTTTTCTTTTTAGCATGGACAACAACGCCCTGGACATTGCCTTCAAACCTTGGATTAACGGTTGGTACTAACATTGATTATGCACTCGTAAAAACATTTAATCCATACACACATCTTTCAGTAAATGTAATTCTCGCAAAAGCTTTATTAAATAATTATTTTAAGATTGAAGATGAAAATATTGATTTTAATCTTTATAATTCATTAACCAAAATTTTGCCCTGGAAAATTATTGCTGAATTCAAAGGCAAAGATTTAGAAGGTATTTCTTATGAACAACTTCTTCCTTTCGAAGCGAACAAAACTGTTAATCCACATGCCTTTAAAGTTTTACTGGGAGATTTTGTAACGACAGAAGATGGAACCGGCATTGTTCATACCGCACCGGCTTTTGGTGCAGACGATTTTAAGGTGGGAAAGAAATACGATATCGGCATATTAATAATGGTTGATCGTGAAGGAAAATTTGAAGATGGTCTTGGCGAATTCAGTAATCGGTATGTAAAAAATTACAGAGACGAAATAAATTATCAGGATGTAAATGTTGATATCTGCGTAAAACTAAAAAAAGAAAACCGTGCTTTTAAAGTTGAAAAATATGAGCATAGTTATCCGCATTGCTGGCGTACAGATAAGCCGGTTTTATACTATCCGCTCGATGCATGGTTTATAAAAACAACGGCTCTAAAACATAGGATGATTGAGCTGAATAAAACGATTAACTGGAAACCTAAAAGTACTGGCGAAGGAAGATTTGGCAATTGGCTTGAAAATATAGTTGACTGGAATTTAAGCCGCAGCCGTTTTTGGGGAACGCCTTTACCGGTTTGGAGAACTGAAGATGGCAACGAAGAAATTTGTATTGGTTCTATTGAAGAATTAAAAAAAGAAATTGAAAGGGCTGGGAATTTAAACAAATCAAAAATCCGAAATCTGAAAGCTGAAATTGATTTGCATAAACCTTTTGTTGATGAAATTATTTTAGTTTCTCCAGCAGGAAAACCAATGCGAAGAGTTCCTGATCTTGTTGATGTTTGGTTCGACAGTGGTGCTATGCCGTATGCGCAATGGCACTTTCCTTTTGAAAATATTGAAACATTTGCCGAAAATTATCCTGCAGATTTTATCGCTGAAGGTGTTGATCAAACACGCGGCTGGTTTTATACTTTGCATGCAATTGCCGCTTTAATTAAAGAATCTGTTCAGGACGAATTAAATAAAAGTGGTATTGAAGCATCAGACAAAAATATTCCCGGCTTAGCTTATAAAACCTGCGTTTCAAATGGCTTAGCGCTTGATAAGAACGGCAATAAAATGAGCAAGCGGCTGGGCAATGTGGTAGATCCTTTTAAAACCATTGATGAGTTTGGTGCCGATGCCACACGCTGGTATCTTATTACAAACGCTTCGCCCTGGGATAATTTAAAATTTAATATTGACGGCATCAAAGAAGTACAGCGTAAGTTTTTTGGCACTTTATATAATACTTATCAATTTTTCGCTTTGTATGCCAACGTAGATAATTTCTCATTTGCCGAAAAGTATATTGCTGTTGGTGAAAGATCTGAGATTGACAGGTGGGTACTTTCTTCTCTTAATACTTTAATTAAGAAAGTTACGGAAGCAATGGATGATTATGAACCAACTATTGCAGGAAGATTGATTGAAGAATTTTTAGATGAACATTTAAGTAACTGGTATGTACGTCTTTGCCGCAGAAGATTTTGGAAGGGTGAATATGAGCGGGATAAAATTTCAGCATATCAAACTTTATATGAATGTTTAGAAACGATTGTTCGTTTAATGGCGCCTGTTTCACCTTTTTTTAGTGATGCAGTGTTTAAAAATCTGAATGTAATTACAAACAGGTTTAATGTTGGTTCAGTACATCATACAGATTTTCCTGTAGCTAATGAAGTTATTGTTGATGAAGCTTTGGAAGAAAGAATGCAACTGGCGCAGGATGCATCTTCATTAATATTATCATTGCGCAAAAAAACTAATATCAAAGTTCGTCAGCCTTTGCAAAAAGTTTTAATTCCTGTACTTAACGCAGAAATGAAATATCAACTGCAAAAAGTAGAAGATATAATTAAGTCTGAAGTAAATGTAAAAGAAATAAACTTTGTTTCAGAGGCTGGTAATATCATTCATAAAAAAGTAAAACCTAACTTTAAAATTTTAGGAGCAAAGCTGGGTTCGCAAATGAAGGAAGCTTCAGTTACAATAGCTTTATTATCCCAAAATCAAATTTCCAGTCTTGAAAAAAACGGTTCAATTGAAATTCAATTGAAAACCGGAAAATGGAAATTGGAAACCGGCGATGTAGAGATTTTGGCTGAAGATATTCCCGGCTGGAGTGTTGCATCGAAAGGAAATCTTACTGTAGCTTTAGATATTACAATTTCTGATGATTTGAAAATGGAAGGTGACGCAAGAGAATTTGTAAACCGCGTTCAGAACATAAGAAAAGATAAAGGTTTTGAACTTACTGACAGGATAAGTCTGAATGTTCTTGACAATACTGCACTTAAACCCTCTATCAATACATTTAAAAACTATATTTGCGCCGAAATTTTGGCAGATAATCTAAGCTGGGTACCTGAAATAAAAGATGGTACTGAGATTGAGGTGAACGATAATCTGTTGAAGGTGAGCGTAAATAAAAAAAGATAGCGACTATGCCACAGAATAAAATCGTAAAAAAATCAATCGTGAAAAAGTCAGTAAAAAAGACTGTCAATTTAAAGAAAGCAGTTAATAACCAGGCAAAAAAACCTGTTGCCCAAGTTAAAGCTGTAAACAAGACAGTAAAAAAAGCGGCTCCTAAAAAAGCAATTGTAAAAAAGGCTGCTCCTAAACCAGTTGTAAAACCTGCAGCAAAATCAATTAAAAAAGCAGTAGCTAAAACCCCAGTTAAAAGTGTGGTTAAACCTGCTGTCCGTATAAATGAAAAACACAAGGAAATACCTATGGCAAAACAAAAAAAACAAGAAGAAAAAAAACCGTTAAGTAAACCACAGGCTCAAAAAAAACAAGAACCTGTAAAGGAAGTTAAACTTCCCAAAATCACTACAAAAACAAGCGTTCCTTATCAGCCATCTTATAAATCACTTGAACAAAGACAAGATGCTATAAAATATAATAATGAACCTTTGGTAAGATATAGTGATACAGAACTCAACGAATTCAGAGAGCTTATTCAAAGAAAACTTGAATCTGCGAAAAAAGAATTAGCATATTTGCAAGGCTTAATAACGCGCAAAGATGATATGGGTGGCGACGAAAGCGAAAACCGCTACATGACAATGGAAGATGGCAGTATGAGCATGGAACGAGAGCAATTAAGCCAAATGGCAAGCCGCCAAATTACTTATATTGATCATTTGGAAAAAGCACAAATTCGCATCGAGAACAAAACCTATGGTATTTGCCGGGTAACCGGTAAATTGATTGATAGAGCAAGGTTGCGCGCTGTGCCACATGCAACACTAAGTTTGGAAGCAAAACTTGGTTTGGTTAAAGCGGGGGAATAAAATTTTAAAATTAAATATTAAATAAAAATCTCGGCAATACGCCGGGATTTTTTTTATGAGGAGGTGATTTAATTGTTATACATAGTTGCTAAAAAATTATGCGGGTAAAGCGAAAATTGCTTTTCAACAGCTAATGGTAATTCGCCTAATTCAAGTTGTACAAAAGAAAAACCCGGATGCATTTGCCATAGATACAATTTGCTGCTGTTATTAAAAACTTCTGGCAATAATTCTTGTACTAACCCATTAGCACATGCTTCTTCGATATTTTCTTCTGGCGTAAGATTTTTATTTGCATCATCAAATTCTTTCTTACACCATTGTTTCTGCGCAAATGAACTTTTTGTCATTAGCAGAATTTCCTGTTGTGTAGAATTTGTTTTCATTGTTTAAAATTTGTTCTACATATAGATATGCATCTACGTAAAAAATAACATCCGGCAATAAAAAAATTGCGTTAAAAAATATGTGGTTAGGTTCTTATTCAGTTTTCTTTACGCGTAAATACATTCCAGAGGCGGCAGTTGTTGTGCATTATTTAAAAGAAATTTTGCAGCAAAGCAACAACCATGAAAATGTTGATAGCAAAATTTTTATTTACTACTTGTCTTATTTTTTTTTAGCATAACACAAAATATTTATGCAAATAATGATGAAGAACAAACGAATTATAAAGGGAGTTATATCAACAAACGACAATAAACCTGCAAAAATGTAGAAATTGTTTAAAAAAAATTAAGCGAATGGCTATAACAGCTAATGAAGGAAATTTTATAATCGGCAATAAAAAATCAGGAAATTATACACTTGAGATTTCTTTGATTGGTTATCGAAAACTTCTCAGAATATTATTGTTAAATCAGCCAAAACAACTTTAGTATTTGTAACAGTACAGTTAAGCCAAAATAATTATAGGAAGTAATTGTTATTATCGCAAAAAAGAATTATGACATTATGTTGGCAAAGTGGGCGGCATCACCGGAAAAATATTGCATTTATTATTATACTTATTTGCGCCGGTTTAACAGTTAACAGTGTTTTGATTTGGTTGAATAAAAGAATAAATAATTTGATTCCGTTTCTCGTTAATTTAATATAAGTGTTGTTAGGAAATTATGCGGATCCAGTGAAGATTGCTTTTCAAACGATAACGGTGCATCACCAAATTCTAGCTGTACAAATGAAAAACCAAAATGCATTTGCCACAAATAAATTTTATTATTATTTTTTAAAAAAACTTCTGGCAACAGCTCTTGAATTAAGCCATTTGTACAAGCTTCTTCAATATTTTCGTGTGGTGAAAACACATTATTATTTTTGTCTTCTTTTTTGCACCATTGATTTTGCACAAACGAACTTTGTGTTAGCAACAAAACTTCCCGCTGAATAAAATCCTTTTTCATTTTTAAAATTTGTAGTGTTTGATTTAAATTTTATTAAAGGAACATCAAACAATAAAAAGAATTTCAGCAAAACATTTAAACGTTAAAAAATATTCTTTTATCGTTCGCATATAACCTGTCAATAAATTTTCTTAATCCATTTAGGGCGTGCATTTTCAATTCTTTAACTTGCGCCTATGCAGGATTATTTGAAGGGATTGAACGAGCCGCAGCGCGAAGCATCTATACACATTAACGGGCCTTTAATGATAGTTGCCGGCGCAGGCAGCGGTAAAACAAAAGTGCTTACCACGCGTATTGCGCACCTTATGGCAAATGGTGTTGATGCATTCAATATTCTTGCGTTGACTTTTACAAATAAGGCTGCTGCTGAAATGAAAGAACGTGTTGAAAAAATACTCGGCAATACAGAAGCACGTAATCTTTATATCGGAACTTTTCATAGCGTATTTGCAAGAATTTTAAGAGCTGAGGCGCCACGCATCGGTTATCCAAGCAACTTCACTATTTATGATACAGATGATAGCCGTTCTGTTATAAAAACAGTAGTGAACGAATTAAATCTTGATGATAAATTATATAAAGCCAACGTTGTTCATAACAGAATATCATCTGCAAAAAATGCATTGGTTGGTCCTGATGAATATGCAACTGATTATTATTTGCAGCAGGAAGATATGCGTACCAACCGCCCGGCTTTAGCACAAGTATATAAAGCATACCAGACGCGCTGTTTTAAAAACGGCGCAATGGATTTTGATGATTTATTATTAAAGATGTATGAGTTGCTGCGCGATTTTCCTGAAGTGTTGCATAAGTATCAGCATAAGTTTAAATATATTTTGATTGATGAATATCAGGATACAAATCCTGTTCAATACCAGATAACAAAACTGCTGGCTGCAGTACATGAAAACATTTGTGTGGTAGGCGATGATGCACAAAGCATTTATAGTTTTCGCGGCGCAACAATTGAAAACATTTTGCAGTTTCAAAAAGATTATGATGATGTAAAAGTGATTAAGCTTGAACAAAATTATCGCAGCACACAAAGCATTTTAAATGTTGCAAATGAAGTTATCAAAAACAATAAAGGACAATTACCAAAAGTGTTGTGGACAGAAAATGCGCACGGTGAAAAAATAAAACTTGTGCGTACAATGACTGACAATGAAGAAGGCAAATATGTTGCTGATACAATTCAGGAACAAAAACTGCGCAATCATTATTACAATAAAAACTTTGCAATTCTTTATCGCACTAATGCACAAAGCCGTGCATATGAAGAAAGCTTGCGCCGCATGGGAATTAATTACAGAATTTATGGCGGCATCAGTTTTTATCAAAGAAAAGAAATAAAAGATTTTCTTGGTTATTTAAGGGTTATCGTAAACACGAGAGATGAAGAAGCATTGCGCAGAATTATAAATTATCCTGTGCGTGGTATTGGCAAAACATCAATAGAAAAAATTGTTACAATTGCCAATAATAATAATATAACTTTTTGGGAAGTGATTACGCGTGCAGCAGAGTTTGGCTTTAAAGCGGGTACGTTGGAAGCCACGCAGAATTTTGTAACGATGATAAAATATTTTCAAAGTATGCTGGGGCAAAAAAATGCTTATGATGTTGCAGTACAGGTTGGCAAGCATACAAGTTTTATAAAAGAATTATTCAACGATAAAAGCACGGAAGGTTTGGCGAGATATGAGAACGTTCAGGAATTAATGAACTCAATTAAAGAATGGGTTGATGACCAGCAGAACCGTGCGCAGATTGACGAAGAAGGTGTTGTGATTGCAGATGTGGAAAATAATGAAAAAGCGAAAGCTTCTTTGGGCGGTTATCTTCAGCAAATAACTTTATTAACTGATGCAGATGAAGGCGACGCACATGCAGATGTTGTTAAGCTGATGACGATACATGCAGCAAAAGGCCTGGAATTTCCTGTTGTTTTTGTTGGCGGATTAGAAGAAACATTATTTCCAAATGCCATGAGCATAAATACAAGAGAAGAATTAGAAGAAGAACGCAGGCTGTTTTATGTTGCTGCAACAAGAGCAGAAAAACATTTATTCTTAACATACGCAAATGCACGTTATCGTTTTGGCAGCCTTACACAAAACGAACCAAGCCGTTTTTTAGATGAATTACCAGAAGCTTTTTTAGACAGAAGTTTTGCAGGCGGCGGCGCAAGAAATCAAAATGGATTTCAAAATATGGGTTCTGCTTTTCAAAGAATGCATCGCGGATATGAAAATCAGCCAACAAATAATAATCAACGGTCAACAGAGAAACCATCTTATGTTTCAACACTCAGTCAAAAACCTTCGCCTGTTACACACATTCCATCAAAAGATTTTGTGCCGAGCGATACAACTAATTTGCAGGAAGGTCAAAAAGTGGAACATCAAAAGTTTGGTTTTGGTTTAGTTGCAAAAATGGAAGGCAGTGCACATAATCCAATCGCTACAGTTAAGTTTGAATTGAATGGCGAAAAGAAAATTATGTTGAACTATGCAAAGTTGAGAATAGTAGAATAATGACGTGAATAATCAATGTCAATCGTGAATAAGTCGCAGTTTTTCATTATAAATTAATCTGGTATTCTGTATGTTTATTTTTCGGTAAATACCTGTCCGGCACTTCAATATTTTTTGCATTCGCATCCCAAAAAATACTTACAATAAAATAGCGGTTGCCATCAAAATATAATTGAATATTATTAATGCCTTTGGTTATATCTTCTTCCCCGTTTTGATTTGTATAATGAGATTCATACGTTGAAAAAACCTGTGTGCCTGCACCATAGGTATTTGTTATACGATATAATTCATCTTCATTAAAACCAATATCAGATAATCTTGATTGATTGCGTTGTGCATACACTTCAGGTGTAATAGATCTTAAAATTGTGCCGCTGTCTTTATCAGGCACGGCAATAAACATGCGTGCGTTATCAGCAAATAAGTTTTTAAAAGCATCCCAATCACGCGCTTCTCCTACGGGTCCTGAAATTGAATTATATAATGCATGCACAATTCCATCAACCGTATTTAACTGGTTGGCAGTATCATCATCATTGTTGGTTTGAGAAAAAGTTGTTACACCGAAGAATATCGGAATAATAAAAAACACAAGTTTGCATTTCATTTTAAAAACTTTAATTGTGTAAGATTATAAAAATTCCTTCAAGGTTTAAATAAAAAAACTTAATAAGAACTTAAAGTAATTTTAATAAATCGCATTAAAATATTCAATTTAGGTAGTAGCTTTATGCTCTGCTGTTAATAATCTTATAATCCCAAATTTTTTTTTATATTATGTTCTGATTGTAAATTGAAAAAACTTTTTTTATGCGCTGGAGAAAATTTAACGGAGAAACAATACAATTGCCTATTAAAGATGCAGTGGAAGATGCTATTAAACGTGAGCATGAAAAAGGTATGCGTCTTAAAGTTTGTATTGGCACAGACAGCCAGGTAAAAGGTGATGAAACCGAATTTGCTACGGTGATTGTATTTTTGCGTGAACATAACGGCGGCTTTATGTTTATTCATAACGAAAAAACAAAACAACGTTATAATATTAAAGAACGTATGCTGGTTGAAGTAGGAAAAAGTATTGAAATAGCATACGAATTGTGTAATCTTTTTATCCAGTATGATGTGGATATGGAAGTACATGCCGATATAAATACTAATCCGCATTTTAAAAGTAATGATGCTTTACGCGAAGCCATGGGTTATATAATGGGAATGGGTTTTGCATTTAAGGCAAAACCTGAAGCTTTCGCCAGCAGTTGCTGTGCCGATAAAGTTTGTAATTAAGCTACGAAGCTTAGAAGTAAAAATTTCTAATTTACGTTTCATTTCTACTTAGTATCAGTATTTAACTTCTTCTTTTTTAACTTGTACTTCATACTTAATTAATCATTATTTTGTTGAATGATTTCAGGCATTTCTATTGAAGCATTACATGCAATTTTTCTTCAGCATCCTTCTATAATTACAGATACGCGCAAGCTTAAGCAAGGTGATATTTTTTTTGCATTGAAAGGTGATAATTTCAATGGTAATTTATTTGCAATACAGGCTTTACAATCAGGCGCAGCATACGCTGTGATTGATGAAGTGCATAATGAGGATGATGATTTTTTTATTAAGGTTAATGATGTACTTATCATTTTGCAGCAGCTTGCTAAATATCATCGCGAACAATTCTCCATTCCGTTCATTGGCATTACCGGCAGCAACGGAAAAACAACTACAAAAGAATTAATTAATGCAGTGCTTGCATCGCATTTTAAAACGTACACAACGCAAGGCAATCTTAATAATCATATTGGTGTTCCGCTTACTTTATTAAGTATAAAAAAAGATGCGCAAATGGCGGTTATAGAAATGGGGGCCAATCATCAAAAAGAAATCGAACAATATTGTATTTGGGCGCAGCCAACGCATGCTGTAATAACCAATTGCGGTAAAGCGCATTTAGAAGGTTTTGGTGGTATTGACGGTGTGCGTAAAGCAAAAGGTGAGCTATATGATTTTGTAAGAAATCACAATGGAGTTGCATTTGCTTATGATGATTATACATATTTCCATGAAATGTCAAAAGGTATTCGCGAAATTGTTTGGTATGGCACAAACAAAGGAGATGTTTGCGGAAAAGTTTTGTTATCACAACCATTTCTTGAAATTGAATTAACGTATGGCTTTTCTTTTCCTTCAATAAAAACAAATTTAGTGGGCGATTATAATTTATCTAATGTGCTTTGTGCAATAACGATTGGTAAATATTTTAAAGTTGATGATGCAAAAATTAAAGCAGCAATTGAAAATTATTTTCCTTCAAACAGCCGCTCGCAACTAATTGAAGTCGGTTCAAATAAAATAATTCTTGATGCATATAATGCAAATCCTTCCAGCATGAAAGCAGCAATAGAAAATTTTGTGCATATACCATCAACCAGTAAAATTTTAATACTTGGTGGTATGATGGAGCTTGGTACAGAAAGTATTTATGAGCATGAAAACATTATTGCACTTATAAATAAATATCAATGGAATAAAGTGATACTTGTTGGTGGCGATTTTAAAAATGTACATCACAATTTTATGTATTTTAATTCTGTAATTGAAGCAGCAATCTGGCTTAAGCAAAAATCATTTCAGCAAACGTATTTTCTAATCAAAGGTTCAAGAAGCATACAGCTTGAGAAAGTATTAACCGCGTTTTAAATTTCTGCGAAATAATCATATTAACTTGCATAATAACTATGGCTTCTGACAAACCATCTTACTTATTCAGCATATTTGCTAATCGCTGCCCGCGATGCCGGCGCGGTAAACTTTTTACGTTTGATAATGCTTATGCTTTAAAAAGTGGCCGCTACATGCAAATGAACGAACACTGCCCTGTTTGCGGCCAAGTAACAGATATTGAAGTTGGTTTTTATTATGGAACGGGATTCGTTAGTTATGGATTAACCATTATTTTATCGGGAATAACTTTTCTTTTATGGTGGTTATTAATTGGTATTTCTATAAACGACAACCGTGTTTTTTACTGGTTAGGTTTTAATACTTTTTTGTTGATTATATTGCAACCACCGCTTATGCGTTTTTCCAGAACATTGTGGCTAAGCATGTTTGTTATGTATGATAAAAACTGGGAGAAAGAAAAAGCAGCCGAGCCTGAACGCATTGTAAAAGAGCATATGAATAATTGGTAATTTGGGTTTTTAATTCACTTAAGTAATACCGGAATATTTATTATAATATTATAGCTGCTGTTTGCTTTGCCGGTGTTTTGTACGACTAAAATAAAACTGCCTGCTGGCACTAACTGAATCTGTACCACTTTAAATAAAAAAATATGAAAAGAAAATTCTACTTATTCCTACAACTATTTGTTGTTTTAAATCTATCGTTTGCTGGTAATATTATGGCTGCACCAGCAATAACTTTAACTACGCCTACTATTACTGCTGCAAATAATAATCAGGGCACCACCAACGTAATTGTATATGCAGCAAAAATGAAAGTAACTAACGCCGCAGTTACTATTAACAATATTCAATTTGTGCTGGGTGGCAATATTGATAATAATGATTTAAGTAGTATAACGATCTATTATAATACAACAGCAGCAACCATAAGCGGCGCAAGTTATCTTACTTCAACTTCATCTGTAGCATTTGCAGCACCACATGTTTACAGCTTAAATATTTATAAGCCAATGGCTGTGGGTGATGAAGGATATTTTATCGTTGCAGTAAATCTAAGTGCAGGCGCAACAGATGAACATTATTTATCAATAAACGGAGCAACAAATCCCGCTGTTTTTGGATATTCCGTTTCTTCAAGTGTTACCAATAGTCAAAGTAATAAAACAGGCAAGCAAACTATACAAGCTGCAGATATTACATTGACTACAGCAACAACTGCGGCTGCCAATGTAAACCAGGGAACAACTAATGTAATTGTGTATGCTACAAAAATGAAAGTGCTTACAGAGCCTTTAATTGTAAACAATATTCAATTTACATTAGATGGTAATATTGATAATAATGATTTAAGCAGTGTAACTATTTATTATAATGCTACTGCAGCAACCATAAGCGGCGCGAGTTATCTTACTTCAACTTCGTCTGTAGCATATGCAGCACCACATGTTTACAGTTTAAATATTTATAAGCCACTTGATGTGGGAGATGCTGGTTACTTTATAGTAACAGTTAATCTCAGTGCTACAGCATCAGATAATAAGTACTTAAAAATAAGTGGTAATACAGAACCTGCCGTGTTTGGATTTACAACAGCACCAAATATCACCAATAGTCAAAGTAACAACGCCGGCAAACAAACTATACAGGCTGCAGATATTACATTGACTACAGCAACAACTGCGGCTGCCAATGTAAACCAGGGAACAACTAATGTAATTGTGTATGCTACAAAAATGAAAGTGCTTACAGAGCCTTTAATTGTAAACAATATTCAATTTACATTAGATGGTAATATTGATAATAATGATTTAAGCAGTGTAACTATTTATTATAATGCTACTGCAGCAACCATAAGCGGCGCGAGTTATCTTACTTCAACTTCGTCTGTAGCATATGCAGCACCACATGTTTACAG
>CAXSDU010000050.1:0-12054 GCA_964236165.1 uncultured Parafilimonas sp.
AGAAGATAAAGCACTAACTCCCGACCCATTCCACTTCCGCCACCGGTTACTACAATTACTTTATTTTGAACTTTCATCTATGTACTTTTTCTATTTTGTAATGATTGAGATAGCGCTACTTTTCAAGCCATTAGCTGTTGCTTTTAATGGAATTGTTCCCGTCGTACCATTTGGTCTTACAATCACCAAACCCTGTCCATGAAATACTTTTTTATGATTTTGTTGAAAGCCGGATGCATCATCAAAGCTTCCGTTTCCAACACCTGCAATCGTTGCGTTGCCGGTAATTTGATAAGTAATTTCATTATCGGCGTAGGGTACCACGTTGCCTTTTTCATCAACTACTTCTGCGTTTACATAGCACAAATCATTTGTGCTTGCATGAATAGTTTTTCTATCAGCAATCAAACGAATAGCAACAGGTTTACCGGTAGTGTTTAGTGTGGATGAACCTGTTTGTTTTCCATTATCATAACTTTTTGCAACAAGCGTTCCCGGCTGATATTCTATTTCAAAAGTTGCTGTAATGGAAGTGTCAGGAACTATTTGTTCTGCTATTACCTTACCATTTAATTCAAGTTTTACCTGCTTGCTTCTTGTGTAAACATTCACTTGTATTTTCTTGCCTTCCTGACCGGGAAACGTCCATGATTTAAGCTCGTCGGGAAAACCCCACGGCGCTATTACTTCCTGCATGCCATCAGCAAGGGGGCGATTCACAAGCATTTCAATTTTGCTATTACCCCAAACAACATCCTGGTAATACGACGCAGCTTTTTTATTTCCAATCAAATCCAAATCGCCGCAGTAAGCATTAAACACAGGCCATGTTGGTTTGTAAAAAAGTCCCATACGTATTATTCCGGTTGGGAGCTTTCTTGAAGCAGGAACCTGTATTGGTCTGCCGATGCCCGCCTCGCCAATATAATCCATCGCTGTCCATTTAAAACTGCCTAACAGGTAAGGATGTTCTCTTGAATAATCAAAATTTTCCAAAGCACTGCCGGGAGTATGTTCTGTAACGATGAAAGTTTTTGAAGTATGCTGTGCATGCTCCGTTTCAAAACGGTGTGCAGTTGCACTATCACGAACAAAAAATTTAGATTGACTTTCTAAAAAATAATTGTAACCATCCACATCGAGATTTGCGAGATAAGGCTGGTAATCATTCCAGGGCTTTTTCGTGAAGCCAGGTAAGTAAACAATGGCTGATGTTACCGGTCTTGTGAGGTCAAGCTTGCGCACTTCTTCTGCCAACATTTTTGCTATGCGGTAACCCGAAGTATCCGGCGCTTCAAATATTTCATTGCCGATACTCCACATTATGATAGATGGATGATTCCGGTCGCGAAGCATCATTGCATCCAAATCTTTTTGCCACCAGTCATTAAAATATGAATGATAGTCTTGCGGATTTTTAGCAAGTTGCCACATGTCAAATGCTTCATCAATCACCAGCATACCTAACCTGTCACACGCATCCAACAATTGTTGCGATGGCGGATTGTGGCTTAGCCGAATCGCATTATAGCCTGCGTTTTTAAGCAATTCAATCTTACGTTCTTCTGCTCTGTCAATAGCGGCTGCGCCTAAAGGTCCATTGTCATGATGAATGCAGCCACCTTTTAAAATAATCCGTTTATCATTTAACAAAAATCCTTTATCAGCATCAAAGCGAATGCTTCTTATTCCAAAACTTGTTTCTGTTTTATCAATGATTTTATCGCCTGATTTTATTTCAATAATCGCTGTATAAAGTTTTGGTGATTCAACAGACCATAAAACGGGTTGCAATACTTTTATGGTTTGTGAATCAGTTGATGCGGCATTAGTTTGTAGTTGCAATATATTTTCCGTTTTACCAACTGCTTTTCCTAAAGGAGAAATAATTGTTGTTGCAACACTTATTTTATTTTGAGCGCTTTGTTCATTATTAATAGTAGTTTTTATAAGAATAGTTGCAGCGTTGCCTGATGCTTGTGGCGTAGTAATATACACGCCCCAATTATCAACATGAATACGTTCTGTAACGTTAAGCCACACATGACGATAAATACCCGAGCCGCTATACCAGCGTGAATTTTTTCCTTCATTCTGAACCCTAATTGCCAACACATTTTCCTTGCCTGTTGGATTGAGATAAGCAGTTATATCATAATAAAAAGGCGTATAACCATAAGGATGATTACCGAGATGATGACCATTCAGCCAAACATCCGAGTTCATATACACGCCGTCAAACAGAATTGTAATGAGATGGTTTTGAAAAGATTTTTCTGTGGTAAATTTTTTGCGATACCAGCCTGTGCCACCAACCGTAAAACCTGTAGCTGATTGACCGATACTGGTTCTGCTGAAAGGACCGGCGATTGTATCCGGTGTTTGATTTGGCAGGTCTTCTATGCTCCAGTCATGCGGCAGTGCAACTGTTCTCCATTTTGAATCATCATAAGTTATAGCTTCTGCTGATATAGAACTGTCTTTTATAAATCGCCAGTTATCATCAAATAATCTTGTACGATTGCCAGCATTATTTTGTGCATGAACAATTACAAAACAGCTTATGAAATAAATTAACAGATTTATTTTCTTCATGATAAACTTTAAATAAAAAATGATTGCAAACTTTATATTATCAGCATTTGACTATCACCTAATTTCTTCAATTGTTTTACCTTTTGTTATTCCGTTTTCATTAAAAGCATCAATAGTGAAATAATATTTTTGAAGCTTGCTTAGGCTATGTATGGTTAGTGAATCAGTATTAAACACCTGATAATTTTCATAGAGTTTGCCTGGCTGCGTTCCGTAACGAATATTATAACCCGTTGCATTTGCAATTTTCCAGGTGAGTGTTACATTTCGTGCATCAGCAGTATCTCTTGTTGCTGTAAAAGATGAAACTTGTTGAGGCATTTTACCATTACCTTTTCCAAATATGCGCAAATCAGAGACTGCAAAATTTCCATCCGGCACATGATAATTAGTTAAGCGTATATAATGTGCAGTAACCGGCTTTGGTAACTCTATATAATCATGCGGTACATCAGTTTTGTTTGACGTTTTATCTGTTAGTGTTTTCCAGTTTTTATTATCAGTTGAATACTCCAACAAGTATTGGTAATACATTGAATCATTACGACCGAGCAAAGTTGTTCCTTCTTCTGAAAAATTTATTTGAACAGCATTTAGCTTGCATTGACTTTGCAAATCAATCTTTATCCATTCATTCTTATTTCCTGTTTGCGCACTCCAATATGTGCGCACATTTTCATCTGTTGCATTTTCTTTTGAATGATTATCTGAAGCAGATGAAACTTCAACCGGTTTGTTATATGAGAGCAGCATCGATGCAGGTTCATAATCTTCATAGCCTTTCAATTTCTTTTGCGGAACAACATGCGGAAAATCCCCAAAGCCCGTGTAAGTATAAAGCATTCCGTCCTTATCAAAAAAGGCGGGAAACAAACCTAAGCGGCGCTCAAACTGATGTTTTACTGAAATGGTCATCGTTGCAAGATGCCAGTAGTTGCCATACTTATCTTTGAACGTACTACCATGTCCCGCACCTGCGATAAATCCCTCGGGCTTGTACGAAAAAGGATTATTTTCAGCCACTTTAAACTGACCTAACGGTGCATCACTAACATACAGTGCATCGGCATAGCTTTTATATTCAGTTCCCGGCACGGCATACTGCAAATAATATTTGCCATTATGTTTGTTCATCCATGCGCCTTCAATATAAGGTCTTGCATCTTTGGTGTTGTAATCGCCGGTGCGCTCCCATCCATAATTATCCTTATCGCTGTTGAAACAGGCAACAGGGTTGCCAACCAAATCAAATGTTTTTGGGTTCAGTTCAACGCCATAAATCGGTGTTTGATTTGATGTGCCGTAATAAAAATAAAGCCGCCCGTCATCATCTAAAAACAAATCAGGGTCGCTCATTAATTTTCCAAAAGTTTTTACTGCAACCTGCCATTTACCTGTTTCAGGATTCGGTGTTTTAAAGATGCTTTTATTTTTACCGAAGTTGGTTGCGAGAAAATAAAGCGTGTCTTTAATGTTAACCACAGTTGGCGCATAATCTTCCCAAGGCAAATCAGTTGACGTAATGAACCGCCAGCTAAGTAAATTATCTGAGGACCAATAGCCGCCAGATTTAGAAGCAAACAAATAATATTTGTCTTTAAACAAAACCATTGTCGGGTCAGCAGCTTCACGGCGCGAAGGCTTTTCTAATTGAAACCTGTAGCTTATGTTTAAAGGGTTGCAGATAGTGGTTTGTGTATTTGAACTTTGACTATATGCAATAATGAAAAACAGGCTTAAAAACAAGAATAGTGTACTGTTATAAAATTGCCTTTTCATAATTGTTTATCTAGTATAATCATTTTGTCTTATCCATCCGTTTTCCTGCAACCATTTTGCGCAGTATTCAAACCAATTTGAATGTGCCGGTTCCAATAAAAATCCATGCTGACCTTTGGGAAAAATATGCATGCCAGCAGGCACATTATTTTTTTGAAGCGCTATATAAAATGCAATACTGTTTTTAACTGAAACCAATTTGTCATCTTCAGCATGCATAATAAATGCAGGGGGCGTCTGCGGTGTTACCTGCAATTCATTTGAGAAATTTATTGTTTGTTCTGCACCGGCATTTTTGCCAAGAAGTGCTGTTCTTGAATTTTTTTCTGCAAGAGAATCGGTAAAGCTTATTACTGGATAGATAAGCATCATGAAATCTGGTCTAAGACTAATCTTTGACGGGTTATCTATATATGAATGATTGAAGTGAGTGCCCGCAGAAGAAGCAAGATGACCGCCCGCAGAAAACCCCATAATGCCAATTTTTGCTGTGTCAATGTTCCATTCTTTTGCTCTTGTTTTAATAAGCATGATAGCCTTTTGAGCGTCCTGTAACGGACCGATGGATTTATCAATCATAATAGAATCACTCGGAAGCCTATATTTTAAAACAAATGCAGTTATGCCAAGTGAAGTAAGTTTTTGTGCAACATCATAACCTTCCATTTTTGCATTCAACATCATGTAGCCGCCACCCGGACAAACGATAATTGCCGTACCATTTGATTTACTTTCCGCCGGTGTAAAAACTGTTATTGTCGGCTGTGAAACATTGGTGATAAAATGCATGTTATTTTCATGCTCCTTATCCTGTGTTTTAATTGAATTTGGAATGTTGCCATCATACAATGGAATCACTTGCTGTCCAAAAGAGAAAAAGGATATATTTAGGAAAGCATAGCAAATAATAATGTGCTTGATCATTTTTATACCTTATTTTTTTGGCTCAGTTAAATTTGAACTTTCTCTTATTACAACAGGTCCGAGCAAACCTGCACTCATTAACTGGTCTTCTTTTCCTTTGAATTGTTTGTAATGAACATCGCCCTGCGCTGCTTTGCCGATGAAGCTGTTTAGCTGTCCTGTGGTCACATGAACTTCAATTGTGTTGGTCCCTTTTTGCAGTAATGGTGTAATGTCTAACAGATATGGCGAGAAAATTCTTATACCTGCAGATTTTCCGTTTATAAATACTTCTGCAGTAAAATATACTTTGCCTAAATCAAGATAATAATGTGATGACGTATTGTTGTTGTTCCATTCAAATGAAGATGTATAAATACCTTCTGCCGATGAAAATTTTAATTGATTACTTGTTCTCCAGTTAAACCACGAAGTATCATTTATTTCAACACTATCAGCTTTGATATTCCATTTATTTAATACAATAACTTCTTTTGATTTATTCATCAAAAAAGATTGCGCAGGTATTACATCATTATCGCTAATATTTTTTTGTGTTGATGCATATAGTATTATCGAACCGAAAGGCGGCATCTCATAACTAATTGTTGAAGTGTTATTTTGTATAACGTTTCCATCATCTGCATTCATCCAATAACTGCTGTTATATTTTTTATCAAGTGATAAAGAAAGTGTTTGCCATGCATCACTTTTATTCCAGATAAATTGAATGCGGCTGCCATCACTCATATCTCTTTCAATCTGTCTTGTAAAATGATATTGCCCGGTGAATGCAACGGTTTGATGTAAACTTTTTAACCAATTATATATTTGATTTGTATCAGCAATATATTTACTGCGCTTATTTTTTAATGCATCAACAATAAATGTAGCAGTTTTTTTATCGTTCTCTTTCCAGTTTAAAAATGATGGTTGCTTGTCGGGTAATGTGCCTGTTACAATAAAATTCATTCCTTCTTTTGCAAGCTTGTTTATTTGTTGTGCTGTTTTAATTTGTATGATTGAATCATTGGCGAGTATCAACGCTTCATACACATTGTTACGAATATTTATTTTTTTATCAGTGTTTAACGAAGCTTGCTGTATTGATTCATCATTCACCCAATCCCATGTAATACCATTTGCTTCCAACTGATTAATTAAAGGATATACTTTTTCCGCCCATTTTTCTTTTGCGGCATTTGGTTTGTCTTTGCTCGCCGGCAATGGACCTTCAACATCTTTCAGGTAACCATTTGTAAGAATTTCTTCCGGGTTATCCGGCATACCATCCACATCCATAAACGGAAAATAAATAAGCACATCGGCATGTGGCATTCCTGAACGTAAAGCATACTGTGTTCTGTTGACGTATTCATTTACATCTTTTTGATACTTCCAAAAGATATTGCCTTCACCTAAGTTGGAAGAAAAATTTACGCCAGCAAATGTTGGTGTAGAAAACGGATACCAGCCTTCCGGTGCAAGCTCCGCCGGTGTATAACGATAAGGAACACCGTGGTAAACAATTTGATTAACACCGGCAGCAAATAATTTGTCAACTGCGATTTTAATTTTTTGTGGAGTAGTAGTGTAAGCCCTGTTTGAAAAAACGACAGATTCAGCAGAAGCAATTGGACGGTTATACAAATGTGCCCCAGAAGTCATGATTTTCAAATTCGCTTCGGGCCCAAGCATACTTTCAGTTTCAGGAATAGAAGCTAATCCTGCCAGCTTAATCATGTCCATGTTCATTCCATAAGCCTGTGTGCGATGCAACAAACCTTTAGGCTCGGCAAAATCTTTACTTGTCTTAAAAAAATGCTCGCCAAGAAGTTCGCTAAAAGTTAAATCATAATCATATCTTAAACGCCAGTCTTCATTTGAAAAAGAAAAATCCGGAACAGCATTGGCAGGTCGCATAAACGATGCATAATTATATTTTGGTTGCATTTCAGCAGGCAGCCAAGGCGTTATATCATATCCTCTTTTCTTTTTGAAGTAGGTAATGAAATCACTTGAATAAAAACGGTCAACCTGGAACTCATAACTATCATTAAAAATTGCCCGCATTGGACTGCCGAAATAAGGTTTTAAGCCTGTGCGTTCGCCAAATAAATGCGTGTAGTTCTTCAGGACTTTTACAGAGTCAAAGTGATTGACCACATAGCCTTGAGTTGCTGTTGCCGTCATTCCTTTTTCACCACTCGGTTTACTCCAAAATGCAATGATCTTCCAAGTACCTTCTGGTGCTTTCCAATGCAAAGAATCATTTATAGCTTTGTTTGTAATGAGTAGTGTTGCCGAGGCATTCAATGGAATGGTCTTTGTCTTGTCCAAAGAATCTTTCACTAAAACTTTTGCAGCAATTAAAGCAACCAAATGAGATGGAAAACCGGAAGTATTTGAAATTTGTGGCAATGCGATATTGACATTTGCACCACCATTTATTTCAGAAGAAGCATATTGCAAGGTGAGAAATCCATCATCTGCAGATAAGTGTGGACCACCGGGCGGCCATCCGCTGCCATCGGTCATATCCACAATCATATTTCGTTTATGCGCCTCTTCCATTACAGTAATGACGTTTGAATAATAATCAGGCGTGTCCCACGTAGTTACTTTGTCTTTTATTTCTTTGGTACCGGGAATAAATAAGTTCATTGGTTGTATCTCCACTCCGCCAAAATCATTATCGGCAAATAGATTGATCTCTCTTCTTAATTCTTCTTTTGTTACTGCATTGCCAGGCCACCACCAGCGTGCAAAAGGTGCAAATTGCATGTCTGGTTTTTCAAAAGAATCAATATTGAAATCATATTGGGGAAACCATTTTTTTAACTTGCTGCTATCGGGTTTATACAAAGCCTGGCTGAATGAATCAGAAGGGCAACTCAATACAAACCAACAAACAATTAATGCTATTAAAGCTTTCATCACACTTATTTTTTCAACTCATTAATACTAACCTGCGGCGCTAAAGCTTTATGTACTTTTTCTACCATCAATTCTTTTGATACATGGAAAGAAGCTGATGATTTTATATCAAGCGAAGAAGCACCAATCTTAACCGTATATTTTCCTGCTTCAGCAATCCATGAAGATGAATTAGTATCAAATGATGCTAAATCTTCTGCATTTAAAGTGAATATGATTGTTTGTGATTTTCCCGGTTGTATCAAACCTGTTTTTGCAAAGCCTTTTAATTCTTCTGATGGCTTATCTAACTTGTTTGCAGGTGCACTTACATACAATTCAACAACTTCTTTGCCTGCCACTTTTCCTGTGTTTGTTATAGTTACTGTTGCACTGATTTTGTTATTGAAAGTTGATGCACTTAACTTAACAGGACTGTAGGAAAAGTTTGTATAAGACAACCCATAACCAAACTCATACGCAGGCTTTACGTTAAAAGTATTGAAGTAACGATAGCCAACATAAATACCATCTTCATACACCACTTCAGCCGGAATATTTTTTTGCCCGAACATACCCTCTGTTGCCTGTTCAGGAAATTCTTTGCCGGGGAAATTTTTGGCAGAAGGTTCATCTTCATATTTAACCGGAAATGTGGTTGCTAATTTTCCAGATGGATTTACTTTACCGCTTAATACGTCAGCTATTGCATTGCCGCCTTCCTGACCAGGCTGCCATGCAAGCAGTATTGCGTCAACCTTTTCTTTTAATAAGGCAATATCAATTACGCCGCCGATATTTAATACCGCAATCACTGGTTTATGCTGTGCATGAAAAGCGCTTGTAACATTATCAATCATTTCATTTTCCAAACTCGTCAGTTCATAATCATTCTCAATTGACCTGTCTTTTCCTTCGCCTGCATTTCTGCCGATATAAATAATTGCTGTACTTGATGTACCTGCTTCTTTATCAATATCTTTTTTATCAAAAACATATTCATTTGCGTAAGGTGTTGGATGCATTAATTCTGCAATAGCATTTTTCTTTGGATATTTTACTGCATAATCATTCAAATAGTTTACATAGACCTGTTGAACATTTTTATTAATGGCATACCCTGCATTCGTTAATCCTTCATTAAGAGAAACGGAGTAAGGTTTATTTACATCTCCGCTTCCCGTGCCACCTGCAATCAAGTCATAAGCATGATTACCAAACAATGCGATAGTTTCAGAAGTATTTTTGAGAGGCAAAACATTATTATCATTTTTTAGTAATACCATGCTTTCTGCTGCCGCTTCTCTTGAAATTTGTGCATGTGCTTTTAAATCAGGATGATTGGAATATGGGTAACCTTTAAATGTGGGTGTCTTCAACATCACAGTTAATATTTCCTCTACATTTTTATTCAACACTGTTTCTGAAAGCTGACCATTTTTTACTGCATCGATGATTTCGTTTACCTGGTTTTTCGTTCCCGGCATCAGCATATTATTGCCAGCTTTCATTTGCGCTACTGCATCTTTGCCGCCAAACCAATCACTCATTACAAATCCTTTAAAGCCCCATTCGTCTTTTAATATAGTTGTAATTAAATCGTGACTTTCAGAAGTATAAGTTCCATTAATTAAATTATATGAACTCATAACAGCCCAGGGCTGTGAATTCTTAATTGCTATCTCAAAATTCTTTAAATAAATTTCTCTTAATCCACGTTCGCTTACAATCGTATTAAGTGAATTGCGATTGGTTTCTTCGTTGTTGGCAGCAAAGTGTTTAATGGTTGCACCAACACCATTTGATTGAATGCCATTAATCATGGCAGCAGCCGTTTTGCCTGAAAGCAACGGGTCTTCTGAATAGTATTCAAAATTTCTTCCACCCAACGGATTACGATGAATATTAACTCCCGGACCAAGAATAAAGTCTATACCAAATTCTTTTATTTCTTCACCGAAAGCAACTCCAACATTTTTTACAAGAATTGTGTCCCAACTTGATGCTAAGAGCGTTCCTACCGGAAATGCTGTTGAAAATAAATTAGCTGCTGAATCATGTTTAGACATTACATACCGGTGAATGCCTGATGGTCCGTCAGAAAGGTCTAACGTAGGAATACCAAGCCTTGAAATAGCAAATGTGTGTCCTGCTACAGCTTCATTTTTTCTAATTGTTGTGGTGTCTTTTGAACCTGTTCCGAACATAGAAAGTCCTTTACCAACAACAAGTTTCACTTTCTCTTCCAACGTCATTGATTTAATGATGTCAGGGATTGAGTCTTTGCCTAATTGAGGTGTGGTTTGTGAATAGCTAATAAAGCAAAAGCACAGGTTTACACAAAGCAATACAATGTAAGAATGACAAGATTTCATTAGATTATTTTAGTGTTACAAAGATTATTTTACACGTTCACCTTCCGCATCAAACATGCCCATCATGCTGCCGGTTACATGGTCATCATCTTTTTTATCCATCTCGAGGTTTACATCATAGCCTTGCGTGTTAAAATATAAAGTGATTTTATCAGCACCTAACTGAACACTGTCAATTTTAGTATTTAACTGACCTGTTGAATCCTGAATTGTACCTGAAAGGGTGGTGTCTTGTTTTTGAAGTGTAACCAGCATTTTAGCATCGCCGTTTGGCGTGCCTTTCACGAGAACATTCCATTTGCCTGTAAAATAATCTGCACCTGTAGTTTGTGCTTTTACATTAAGTGATACAAGCAGGAAAAATAATCCTGCAAAAAAGAAACTTGCTTTTTTCATTGTTCGATTTTTATGTGTGTTTAATAAATGACTTAGTTTAAGCTAATAGCTGGTAAAACTTTGGAAACATATTTATCAAAGCTTCGAATGCTTTCAACTGTGCAAATACCTCTTATTAAAACAGCAATGCTGTTTAAATAAATTCTATCAATTGATAATTTGTACCTTTTAAAGTTTGAGCTTCTTGTAATTCCAAGATAAATAGCTGATAAAGCTTCTAAAAAAATATCCGCATTAATATCACTTCTGAAAATGCCATCAGCTACTCCTCTCTCAATAATTTCTTTGAAACGAAGTATGACGTTCTTACCCACTTCTTTTTGAATTTTATTTTCCAATTCAGGGAAGTAATAATTTAAATCTTCAAAAAAAACCTTATTAATCTTGCATTCTTCTACAATTCCATGATGCCACGCATCAAACAAAATTTCAGCGGCGTTCTGATTATTCTCAAACTGCCCAAATAGTTTGATTTGCTGCGAATAATATAGTCTTAAACAATCTGCAAGAAGGTGTTCTTTGTTATCATAGTATTTGTAAAGCGTTTTGGTTGAAATACCTAATGGTTCAACAAGTTTCTGAACAGATGTTTGCCTGATGCCGAGTTTTAAAAACTGCTTTAATGCTATTTGAAGAATTTCGTCTTTCATGATGCTGTGGAAAATATTTACGCAAATATATTTTCCTTTTTTGATATTGGAAAATAAATTTTACAGCAAATTTTCCAAATGTAAAAAAGCGATGCCCTTGAAAGGATTTACACTTAAATGGAAATTATGAAGGAAAGAAATCTATATACAGCGTTCACTGCAGTGGTTTACATATCTACTTGTTGACGAAGTCGTGGTGAGCACTTTTTTTATAAGATGAATTTATCAAACCTTTATTCTTTGTATTCTTACTGCATTCAATATTGCCAATAAGGCAACACCAACATCAGCAATAACTGCTTCCCAAAGATTGGCTACTCCACTTGCACCTAACGTTAATACAATCACTTTAACAACCATTGCTAAAATAATATTTTGCCAAACGATGCTTCTGGTAATTTTTCCAATTTTAATTGCTGAAACAATTTTTAAAGGCTGGT
>CAXSDU010000050.1:12064-26942 GCA_964236165.1 uncultured Parafilimonas sp.
AACTACATCAGCAGTTTCAATGGTTGCATCACTGCCTAAACCACCCATTGCAATGCCTGCATCAGCTAATGCGACAACAGGTGCATCATTAACACCATCACCTGCAAAAGCAATTCTTCTTCCTTCATTTTTTAATGATTGAACTTTCTCTACTTTTCCTTCGGGTAACAAATCGCCAAAAGCTTTATCAATACTAATATGCTTTGCCACTTCATCAACCACTATTTGCTTATCTCCTGAAAGCATTACCGTTTGTATATTCAGTTTATGCATTGCTTCGATTGCCTGCTTTGCATCTTCTTTTACTTCATCTGCAATAGTAATGTAACCTGCATATTGATTATTGATTGCGGTTACAACGATTGTATTCACTTCCTTCTCTAAATCTTTCGGATAGTCAATATTGAATTTCTTTAACAGCTTTAAATTTCCTGCAAGTATTTCTTTACCATCAACCCTGCCTTTTAAACCATGTCCCGCAATTTCTTCAACACCTTCTGCTTTTAGATTTATGTGTGGTTCCTTCGCATACTCTGCTACAGCTTTAGCAATTGGATGGGTTGAGTTTTGTTCTATGACTGCGGTGTATTTAACTAAATCTTCTTTTGAAATATTGTTTGGAACAACCAGTTGTACTTTGAAAACCCCTTTGGTAAGTGTTCCTGTTTTATCCATTACAACAGTGTTTATTTTAGTCATTACATCTAAAAAATTACCGCCTTTGAACAGAATACCGTTTCTTGATGCAAGACCGATACCACCAAAATATCCTAAAGGAATCGAAACTACCAACGCGCAAGGGCAGCTTATAACTAAAAACACCAACGACCTGTAAAACCATGTATTAAAACTATAATCAATAACTATAAAATACGGAACAACAAGAACGGCAAGCGCCAGGAAAAATACAAGTGGTGTATAAACTTTTGCAAACTTTGAAATGAATAATTGTGTTTGTGATTTGCGGGCTGTTGCATCCTGTACCATCTCCAGCACCTTGCTTAGCTTGCTGTCTTTAAACAACGTATTTACTTTTATCTCTGCAACCGTGTTTAAATTCACCATTCCTGCATAAACAAGTTCACCTTTGTACTTTGTATCTGGTCTGCTTTCGCCCGTTAATGCGGCTGTGTTAAAAGATGCATTATCTGATATAAGCTCTCCATCCAACGCAACTTTTTCACCTGGTTTTACTTGTATGTTTTCACCTAATTCTACTTTTGAGGGATTAATAACTTCCGTTTTATTATTTCTTAAAACTGTTACCGTATCCGGTCTGATATCAAGCAAAGCTTTGATGTTTTTCTTTGCATTATTTACTGCTGCATCCTGAAACCATTCACCTATTTGATAGAATACCATAACTGCAACACCTTCGCTATATGAACCAATTGCAAATGCACCGATAGTTGCAACCGTCATTAAAACAAACTCATTAAATACATCTGCGTGCTTTGATTTTCTGAAAGCCAATGCAGCAACATTTCTTCCCGCTAAAATCCATGCAATACCATTAATGATAAGCCCAGGAATATTCGGCAACTTTATTTTGAAAGCATATTCTAATACCAACAATACAATCAGAATAGCTAATGCCAGTAACAAATCCCAATGCGCTTTCCAGCCTTTTTTTTCTTCGGCATGTTCATGTCCGTCAGCACTATTAAATATTTCTGCATTGTTATTTTGGAGCTGTAAATTTTGTGCAGTGGAATTTTTCTGTAGTTGCATTTCTTCCGTACTGCAACATTCTTTCGACATAAAATAATTTAAAAAATAAAAAATGATGCAATGCCCGTAGTTATAAGCGTAAAACCGGTTACGATGCCTGCATTATGTTTAAGCCTGTGCCAATTAAGCCTTAATAAACCTTTATAAGCAAATTGAACCAGCAACACCATACCAAAGGATGTAACAACTAAATAAAGCATTGCAATAAACCATACAAGCCACGCTATTTTGTGTACCTGCTAATAAAAAATAGGCTTTAATTTCAAGGCAAAATGAAAAAAACATTGCTATAACCAACGCTGTAATAATTGCAGTGTTAGATCTCTTTTTCAGCATTTTCATTTAAATGAAAATGCTTACCACTGTGATGGCGACATATAAAAACTAAACCCATTAAAATAAGAATAACCGGAGCGACAATTTTTGTAAAGTGTTCAACCGTCTCGTTCAGTTTTGCACCCAAAAAACTTAATACCAACCCTAACATCACTGTACTAATGCCATGAGCAATTGCGCAGATAAAAGTTACCTTAGTAATGTCTTTAAGTGACCATTGTTCTTTTCTGCCAATAGTAATAACAGGCAGCCAATGATTTGGTATAAGAGCGTGAAGTAAACTGATAACTAAACTACCTGCAACAATGCCGAACATTACTCTACTGACTTGTTATATGCCTGCTGCAATCGCAGCTAAAAAAGAGAGAAGTATTACGCATTTCCAACAACTTAGTTTCATCTATAATGATTTAATAATTGAATAAGTTTAAGTATGCACTGCTACATTTTCAATGCATACTTTGTTAATTAGCTTAAATGAATTTTACCGTGATGTTCATGGCAGGCATCAGCACACTTTTTACATTCTTCTGCGCATTTTTTACAATGCTCATGATCATGCTTACCACATTCTTCAGCGCAATGGCGACAAACTTTTTCACAGATGGCAAGAAACTCGTGAGCAAATTCACTGTCCCTGATTAATAGTTTAGCACCAACTGTACAAACGTCTGCACAATCTCTGTCAACTTCAATACAGTGTGCCATTGGTGCTACATCGTCCTCATCAAGGCAAGATGCACCGCAGTTTTCGCAAGCTGTTACGCAATCTAATAGCTGTTGAATAAGCGCACCATGCTGATGACTTGAATGATGGTGTTCCATTTTTTCATGTTCCATTTTAAAATTTTTAGTATGAATAAATTATATTCGTTAATAACCTGCAAAACTATCTTAAGTCGGCTTGCAATTCAGTTGCATTGTTTGAGCAAGCTGCGCAAAATCCTCTTACAACCAAACTAACTTCCTGCATCTGATAGTTTGCCGGCAATCTGATTTCAGGCATATCATCTTTCGATAAACATAGAAGTTCTTTACAATTGGTACAATAAAAATGAATGTGCATATCGTAATGCTCTCCAGGCTTACATTCAACATCGCACATAGCATACTTGGTTGCCTCTGTGCCGTCTTTAATATTATGAATTAAGCCGTTTTCTTCAAAAGTTTTCAGTGTCCGGTAAAGGGTTGTCCGTTCTGCATATTCGAAACTTTTTTCTAAATTGTGTAAACTAACTTCTGTTGTATGGTTTAAGATATATTCAAGCACAAGCACACGCATTGGTGTTGGACTTATATTTTTTGCAATCAGCATATTTTCTAATGGTGAATTCATACATTTATATTTATTCTTTTAGGAGTTATTTGCTAAACATTATCCAACGATTTGTTGCTATGTAAATGCTTGCGTTATTCTTCTTCCTCACCACCGGCTTGTGTTTTTGATAAAATATAAAATGCTCCTTTAGTAACAATCTTTGTATTGTCAGGTAAAGGATTTACTAATGTAATTTGTGTAAAGCCTAACTCGGTAATGCCGGTTACAATTTCTGTTTGTTTGAAGTGTGTTTCGGCTGAATCACTTGCTGTTATCGACTGCATAGATGTAATCCTTATTGGCTGAACGTACAATAGCATCAACAGGAACGGCAGGTGTTGACTGATTGCCAACATCAATTAATGCAGTCACGTACATGCCCTGAATCAAATTATATTTTGAAGCATTTTGAATAATTGCATGAACTATAATGCCTTTGCTTTCATCTTCAAATGATTTATTGATACCGTAAATTTTTCCCTCAATCTCTGCATTGTTTTGATTGGTGAGCATGAAGTTTACTTTTTGCCCTACATGCACTTTAAACAAATCTTTTTCAAACACAATCAGGTCGCAATGAATTTGTGAGTTGTCAACTATTTCCATTAAAGGTTTTGATGTTTCTGCATACGTGCCTGTGTTTACAGCGATATGCCCGATTGTCCCACTAATGGGTGCAGTAACTGTTATTTGAGATGCAATGTTTCCGTTGACTGCTGATGATAGACTGATGCCGAATGTTTGCAACTGTTTTGACAGCGTTGCAATTTTTACCTTTTCTTCATTAAACGTTGCCTGCGCCTGCTGTAAATTTTTTCCAACACCTGCATTGGCATCATTTAAATCTTTTTGACGTTGCAATTCATCCTGCGTGTAACTGAAATGATTGACTGTAGTTAAATAATCCTGTTGCAGTTGTATGAGTCCAGGATTTTCAATTATTGCTAAAGCCTGACCTTTTTTTACGTTCTCGCCTTCAAGCACAAATATTTTTTTAATGATGCCACCCATTAGCACAGTTACGTCAGCCATATTTTGCGGCGGCACTGCAAGTTGTCCGCTTGCTTTTACAACTGCATTCAAGTTTTTTTGTTGGATGCTACCGATGGTGATACCAACTGCATTCATTTGCTGTTGTGTTAATGCCAAGCCTTCGTGTTCTTTTGCTTCTTCTTTGTTGACAGATGTTGTGTCCTCTTTTGTTGTTTCAGTTGATGTATTGCTTTCACATGCACTCAACATGAATATTGATGCAATCATCAAAGCAAGAGAAAGCGATGTATGTTGTATTGACTTCATTATAAAAATTTATTGTTATTGATTGCTGCCCTGTAAATATTGAAGGTTGATAACAGCATCATTAAATGAATTGACTGTTGACAGATAGTGAAGCTGTGTTTCTGTCGCGAATGAAAGATTCTGTATAAATTCTACATAACCAATTTCACCTTTGCTGAAAGCAAACTGCGCTACTCGTATTTGTTCGTTTGCCAATTGTAAACCTGATGTTTGATAATAATCTAATGACTGCTTATATTTTAAATACTCTTGGTATGCCTGCCGCAATTGCGTTTGCAATTTTTGTGTTGTTGCTGCAACCTGTGTTTGAGAAACAGTTAAGCCGATTTTTTCTGCATTAATTTTTGCTTTGTATGCACTGCCAAATAACGGGAAGCTAATACCCGCCTGGAAGCCTGCAATGCTTGTTGCGTTAAAGTAATCACGGTTAATTTTTGCAGGATTAAAACCTTTAATCAAGAATTGCTGACTGTAACCAAGTGTAAATTCAGGTAGGCGTTTTGCTTTTTCTAAATTGATTTTAGTATTGGAGATATTGATGTTTTGGTTATAATATGCAATCGTCGGATTGCTATTTATTATTGATGTATCAAAAGATGAATTAAAAGCAATTGCAGTTAAGGTATCTTCTTCAATATTGATAGTTTCTGTTGTGTTTAATAATTGCTGAAGATTATATAAGCTCAACTGTTTATCAGCCAACACTTCTTTTTTTTGCAGCAATACTTCCTGGTATTTGCTTTGCGCTGTAAGCTTTTCAAGGTTTGATGTTTCACCAGTTTTTTGCCTTACTTCTGCCTTCTTTGCAAAATCACTATAAATGCTGTCGAGATAATTGAGCACTTTAATTTTTGATTGCACATATAATAAATCATAGTAAGTTTCTTTTACATTCTTTATAATTTCAGCCTGTGTAATGGCTTTACTTTTTTCGGCTAAAATTGTTTGTTGCTGATATACTTTTTTTTGATTTTTATATAATCCCGGCAATGCAATGTTTTGCGTTATGCCAATTGCATTATCAATATTGCCTCCGCTTGTAGGGTCTTGTGTTAAAAGCAAATTTGTTTTTGGCGGGTCGAATGATGATTGCTGCAATGCTTTGCTTTGCAGCATTTCAAGTGTTGCTGTTTTTACAGATAGATTATTGTTAATAGCAATATTGATACAATCCTGCAATGACAATGTTTTTGTTTGTGCATTGATGCTGATTGATAACAATAACGCAACCACGATTAATACTATATAGCGAACCGAATGTATAAGTGTTCCAATCTTACTGCTTCGACACGCAAGATTGCTCAACGGAAGCTCAATGCATGTACTTAGCCGGTCAATAAAAAATCTTCTTTTATTTATTAGTGATTGCTTCATGTTGAGTTGATTTTTCTTTTTCTGAAAACAAAATATATAAGCATGGCAACACGAACAGTGTGAGCATGGTTGCCGTGATTAGACCGCCGATAACAACTGTTGCCAAAGGTTTTTGCACTTCAGCACCTGCCGTACTTGATAAAGCCATTGGCAGGAAACCAAGCGATGCAACGGCAGCCGTAATTATTATGGGTCGCAACCTGACTTTTGTTCCTTCTAATACACGTTCATAGATATTCGTAAAACCTTGCTGCTTGAGTTGATTGAAATAACTGATAAGCACAATGCCGTTGAGCACCGCCACACCAAACAAGGCGATAAAACCAACGCCTGCCGATATGCTGAATGGCATACCACGAATGAGCAATGCAAACACGCCGCCGATGGCAGACAGCGGCACGGCTGTAAAAATGAGAAGCGAATATTTTACTGAGCGGAAGGTGATATACAACAAAAAAAGTATAAGCAATAAAGCAACCGGTACGGCAACAGATAATCTTTGTTTTGCCTGTTGCAGATTTTGAAACTGACCGCCGTAAGTTGTGTAATAACCTGCGGGCAATTTTATTTTATTGTTGAGTAATTGCTGTATTTCGGTAACTGTGCTTTCTACATCGCGGTTACGAACATTAAAGCCAATATATATTCTGCGCTTGCCATCTTCTCTTGAAATTTGCGCGGGCGCATCTTTAAATTGTATATCGGCAACCTGGTTTATCGGCACACGATTGCCGGAAGGCAACGGCACAAAAAGATTGTTTACTTCATCTATGTTTTCCCTTTCATCACGCTGCAAACGAACCACCATATCAAAGCGTTTCTCGCCTTCAAACACAACACCGGCAACGTTTCCGGCGAATGCAGTTTTTAAAATCATATTTACATCGCTGATGCTTAAACCGTACTGCGCCATTTTATCTCGGTTGTATTCAACGGTGATTTGTGGCAAGCCTGTAATCTTCTCAACATAAGGCGCTTCAACACCTTTTACTTTGCTTATTTGCTTTGCAATGTTGTTTGCTTGCTGTGTTAATAAATCTAAATCTTCACCAAAAATTTTTATTGCAACGTCTTGTCTTATACCCGTCATGAGTTCATTAAAACGCATTTGCATCGGCTGTGTTACCTCTACACTGATGCCCGGAATAACAGATAAGGCTTCTTCCATTTTCTCACTTATTTCTTCTCGTGTTGATGCACTTGTCCATTTTTCTTTTGGCTGCATGGCAATCATCATATCACCTTTTTCTATTGGCATCGGGTCGGTTGGGATTTCTGCGCTGCCGATTCTTGTTACGACCTGCTTTACTTCGGGAAATTTTTGTTTTATAATCTTTTCTGCTTTGCTGAATGTTTTTGTTACCTGTGATAAGGATGCGCCCTGCATCATGGATATTTCAACGGTTAAATCGCCTTCTTCCAATGTTGGTAAAAATTCACCACCAAGACTTTTAAATATGATAATACTGATGATAAATAATATAACAGCAATGCTTACAGTGATAATTTTAAACTTCAAAACAACCTGTAACATGCGCCTGTAAATGCGTTGCAGAAAATCAATAATTCTGTCTAATATATTTCTTTTATGTGTTGTCTTTTTACTTAATGCCCATGTGCTCATTACCGGTACATAAGTGAGTGAAAGGAAGAATGCACCAAGTATTGCAAAGGCAACTGTTTTTGCCATTGGTGTAAACATTTTTCCTTCAATGCCGACAAGCGTTAACAGCGGCAAGTAAACAATTAAGATTATTAATTGACCAAACGATGCAGAACTCATCATCGTACTTGCACTTGCATATACTTCACCGTTCATTTGGCTCTGCGTTAGTTTTGCATTGCCGTATTTATTCCGGTTTACATATAGACTATGAATAACGGCTTCAACAATTATTACAGCGCCGTCAACTATCAACCCAAAATCAATTGCGCCCAAACTCATTAAGTTGCCTGATACTCCAAAAGTGTTCATCATTCCAAAAGCAAACAACATTGCTAAAGGAATAACGGACGCAACTAATAATCCTGCACGAATATTTCCAAGTAACAAAACGAGAACAAAAATTACTATTAATGCACCTTCAATTAAATTACGTTGTACTGTGCTAATGGCACGGTCAACAAGTTCTGTTCTGTCTATAAAAGGCTCAATCACTACGCCTTCAGGCAAACTCTTTTGAATCTGTGTCATGCGCTGTTTTACATTGGCGATTACTTTACTAAAGTTTTCACCTTTCAACATCAACACAACACCCGCAACCACTTCACCATTACCGTTTCTTATTACAGCACCGTAACGTGTTGCGCTGCCATATTGAACTGTAGCAACGTTTCTTATTAAAACAGGAATGCCGTTTACATTTTTTACAACAACCTTTTCTATGTCAGATAAAGTTTTTACCTGTCCTAACCCGCGAATGAAATAAGCGTTGCTACGTTGCTCAATATATGAGCCTCCGGTATTTGCATTATTATCTTCAAGTGCTTTGAATATTTCGGGAATAGTGATATTTTGCGCATTGAGTTTTTCATTGTCAACAGCAACTTCATATTGCTTAATATAACCACCCCAGCCGCTAACTTCAGCTACGCCTTCTGTACCTGCAAGTTGCGTGCGTACAATCCAGTCTTCTATAGTTCTTAAGTCGGTGGTTGAATATTTATTTTCATAGCCAGGCTTCGTATGGATTACGTATTGATATATTTCACCCAAACCGGTTGTTATAGGAGCAAGTGACGTTTCGCCTAAACCTTCGGGAATACTTTTCTCTGCTTCGGTTAATTGTTCGCTCACTTGTTGCCTTGCCCAATAAACATCAACATCATCTTTAAAAACAAGTGTAATAACAGATATACCGGAACGTGAGATAGAACGCTTTTCAATGATGTTAGGAATGTTTGCCATTGATAATTCAATGGGCGCTGTAACGTATTGTTCTACTTCCTGTGCGCCCAATGTTGGCGCTTGTGTGATGATTTGAACCTGGTTGTTGGTAATGTCCGGCACTGCATCAATGGGCAATTGCTTGAGTGAATAAATACCCCAAACAATGAGTGCGAATGTCAGCACCGCAACAACCAGGTTATTTTTTATTGAGAACTGAATGATTTTATCAAACATAGTACTGCGGCTTGTTTTTTAAAAACAAGTTGATAATATCTGATGGCAATAGAAATAATTGCCAGTATCATAAAGCGCCTAAAACAATCATAGTAATTGTTTTGAGTACCTTAAATGATGGAAGTTTTTATTGAACCTTTGAAGGCTTTTTCTGTAATTTTTTCTTATCCATTATGGTAATAATGTAAATACAAATAGGATGAACAGCATGATATAATCACGCTTCGCATCAAACAATAAATGGAATAAGAGTTACAATTGCGGAGGTTGCCAGATAGGTGTTACAATCTTCTGAATTGATTCAGGCAGATATTCAGCGTTACAATTTTGAACGCTTACAGAATTTATAGAAATATAAGACGTAAAGGAATGTGCTGAAGAAAAACAACCGCAGCAGGAACAACTGCACAGTGGCGGACAATCGTCCTGCATACCTTTCTCGTGATGAAGGGCTTTCGTAATTTGTACTTCACCTTTTGCAGATGCAATTTCTCTATCTGCGCAAGGCATGAAGCTTTGAGCAATTAATATAATAGTCATTAAGAAAGCAAAGAATTTCATCGGTGCAAAGGTATAGGTTAATTGTTTGCCTGAAATAAAAGAGTGTATTTCTTTGCATTTATTAATAATTCAAATCCTTAGTAATAACCATGTAAACATATCTTTGATAGCTTTTTTAATAAAATATCTTCATTCCTACTCGCAATACTCATTTTTTTTTAACGGTACAACCTGTTATTACAAGTGTAATATTTTCAAGAGAAAAAAAGGCAATAGTTAATGATAAATGTTGTTCTGATAAACGTAGTGGTCAATCATCAAAAGAAAACGATAATAATTATTGCAATGATGGGCAATGCGCTAATCCCTTTTTAAGTTGTTCCAACTGCTGCTTTGTAAATTTTGATAAGTCATTATTTATAGCTTGACACTTTTTTTTAAACAGGTCAAAAAAATCAGATTGGTCAATGACAAAGTAATATCGTCTTATATTAATGACGTTTGGCATCCTCCACAATCGGTGTAATTGTAAAATGTCAAAATAATTTTTTAATTAAAAAATATAAAATGAAAAAATTAATTGCCTGCATATCTGCAATATTTTTATTTGCAAGTGCCGTTGTTTATGCAAACAACAATTCTGCTAAAAAAGCAGATTGTTGTGATAAGGTTAATTCTTGCTGTCATGCAGGAAGCCCTTGCTGCAATAAGTAAACAGATGCTTATTGATATAAAAGCCCATCACATTGTGATGGGTTTTTTCTTGACACGGTAGTTGAATTAATAGAAAGTTTTAAACGACAGGTTTGTTTTGCGTATTACTATTTAATGGAATTAGTTTTACCTAAAATATTATCATTAAAAAACTACATATCAAATATTCCAAGTTTGTTATACATCTACAGCCTTAATTTCTTTTGATAAAATAAATTATTTATTAAATCAATGCCTTAGTAATTATAGCTACATTATGCGGAATCTTTAAACAGCTATGCAACCTCTTGGTATTGTAATTTTCTAATTGGTATATACCCTCAATTCTTCGAAAGACACTATACATTCCTTTTAAAGAAATCTGTTTCCAATTCTTTCAAGCTCTTCATTCCAATTATACATCCGCACATTTCAAAATAATTAAAGGCTTCATTAAACCTGTTTTTATATTCCGTTATTTGTCTTTCAGTCAAATGCTTTCTTTTATTCTTCATATAAATCAGTTCCAGGCTTTTCTTTATGCTTCCCGTATCAACTCCATACAACTCCGTGAGCCTTGAAGCTGACTTATCATCGCATGAAATTGAACTCATGACACTGATTTTTCCAATAATATAGTTAATTAAAACCAAAGTAAAATTGGGTAATTGTGCCTGCCTGCATTTGGATAAATGCTTCTTAAGATTTTGGTTAAACTTGCTTTCGATATAATCAAGATTTGGTAAGAAGATGTGCCGAAAGATAACTTGATAGAAAAATAGATAAAACCCAGAAAAAAATATTAAACCTGTTATCGTTATCACCGGTAAAGAAATTTTGCTATTTAATAGACTTGATACGATTACTGCGATTATAAACAGGCTAAAAAAATGTTTAATTACATAGTTATACCAAAACTCATAAACCAGATTATGACGTACTGAAACTGTTGTAGGAGCATCGCTTTTTTCCTGACTGATTTCCCAGACCTGTTTAAATCTTAATTCGATTTTGCTTCTAGTAGTAAATTCTTCGAAAGTTATTAAAACCCATAATTTTTGCATCATTTCTTTCATCACTATACTTTTCTATAAATGTAATTGATGTACTAATTAAGAATTGATAAAAGAAATATAAAACGCAACCGTGTTGACTGCATTTTACTTAAACATACTTGTCTTGATAAATTTAAATGTGCTTGAAAATTGAAGTAAAAAATATTCAAGTAAGCTGTATCTTTATAAAGTTAAAGTCAACCAGTTAAAAACAGGTAAAGCTTTATTGATTTTGCTCTTTGTAATCGACTAAAAAATCGACTAAATTTTTAAGTAATTGGTAATCAAATAATATAAGTGGCAACGACTTATCCCGTCCGATCTCGTTAAAAATGTCATGGGTTTCCAACCCGTTACTTTTTCTTATTGTATTTTATTTCAAAAAATTTATATCAAGTAATTCTGATGAAGCAAACTTCTACAGTTTATTTACTTGATCTTTAATCGACCAATGACTAATTAAAATCACTTGCTTTAAATCACAACCTTACTCAATTTTTTTTCTTCAATAGCAAATTTTGTTCGCAAGAAAAATTTTAAAGTTTTACAACATTTAAAATAATCGGGTCTTTTGCTTAGATTAGCCTACCAAATTGACTTACTCACACATAACTGCCTTTTGATGAAAAAAAATTTACTCTTAATAGTCTGTTTATTTACATTTTTATGTATCAAAGCACAGAGACCTTTTATTACAACCTGGAATACAGCTAGCGCTGGAGTGTCTGGAAAGAATCAGATACTGTTTCATGCTACAGGCAGCAATTATACCGTTAGCTGGATAAATATGTCAAACGCCGCAGATTCAGGTATTCAGACTATCAATCCCGGCGACACTATCACATTCGCCTCCCAAGGTATTTACAAAGTATATATTTCTCCTGGAAAAGGCACATTTAGCGCTTTTTGGTTGTATGGTCATTTAGACCCAGCAAGCTCTTTAAATGGAGATTACAATAAATTACTATCAATAGAACAATGGGGCGATGTTCACTGGAGTAGTTTCCATTATGCATTTGCTTACAGTGGCAACCTTGAAGTAAATGCAACAGATGCTCCCTATCTTGCCTTTGTACGTGATGTATCTAACATGTTTGATAACTGTTCCTCTATAAAAGTTATACCCGGATTAAATAATTGGGATATGAGTACAGTAACAAATATTAGTTACATGTTTAGCCAGGTTAGCCAATTCAATCAACCGCTTGATAAATGGAATGTAAGCCAGGTCACTGACATGAGTGGACTATTTCAATTTGATACCCTCTTTAATCAATCTCTCAGTAGCTGGAATGTAAGTAATGTTACCAACATGAGCGCAATGTTTTTAGTCGCAAAGAAGTTTAATCAACCGCTTAATATATGGGATGTAAGTAACGTGACCGCTATGGGTAGTATGTTTTATGGTGCGGCAACCTTCAATCAATCTATAGAAAATTGGAATGTTAGTAAAGTTTTAGCGATGGGCTACATGTTTGCAAATATGCAGGCTTTTGATCAGCCTTTAAACAAATGGAATGTCAGCAATGTTACAGACATGAGCGCCATGTTTAAAGATAATACTTCTTTCAACCAGCCTCTTGAAAAGTGGGATGTCAGCAGCGTAGATAATATGGCCTATATGTTTTTGGGAACGCATGCCTTTAACCAGCCTATAGATTCATGGAATGTACATGAAGTACGGGATATGAGATTTATGTTTGATCATGCGGCTGCTTTTAACCAACCGATAGGTAACTGGGATGTAAGCAATGTGCAAATTATGCTTGGTATGTTTCAGAATAACAACAGCTTTAAACAGCCTGTTGGTAACTGGGATGTTAGAAACACTTATGATTTTCGGGAAATGTTTTATCGTGCGCATGCTTTTAATCAAAATTTAGGCGCATGGAATTTGGGTGCTGCAAGCTATACAGCTAATATGTTCGACAGCAGTGGCATGAACTGCACCAACTATAGTTTAACATTAAAAGGATGGGCAGATAGTATTTATACGCCGAATGGTTTAAGTATAGGTGTTGTCGGTTTAATTTACGATTCGCTCACTGCAAAGGCAGCTCATGATAGTTTGGAAAATGTGAAGGGTTGGACACTGGTCGGTGATTCTATTGGCAACTGTTCAGGTGCAATGCCTGTAACTTTTCTTTCTTTCAATACAACTTTGCAAAATGGTATTGGCTTGCTGCACTGGATTGTAGGTGAAGAAACTAATGTAAAAGGTTATAACGTGGAAAGAAGCATGAACGGCGTAAGCTTTTCCTCTATTGATTTTGTAAAAGCTGACGCTGTGCGAAAAGGCAATTACGATTTTATTGACAATGAGCTTATAAGCGGAATCAATTATTATCGTATAAAAGAAATGGATAACGACGGAAAGTTCATGCTTTCTTCCATTAGTAAGATCAACTACTCCAAGTTTGTATGGAAGGTAAATGGCAATCCAATCAATAACACTTCTGTTTCATTAACGCTTGACCGGTCAGCAAACATTAGAATACAAGTAATTTCTTCTAACGGTGTTGTTGTTAAAACAATCGATAAAGGAAAGTTACTTACTGGCGTTTACAATATTCCATTAGATATAAATAATCTGAGTCATGGAATTTACCTTGTGCGTTTAACTGTTAACGAAAAAGATTATGTATCTACTGTAATTAAATAGATAATGATCGGTTAGCTAGCAATTTTATTTAAAGAAGGCGATAGGGCCGTCGTGTTGTATTCAAGGATATAAATCCATCATTTTAGTGATGAAAACAGAATTGAACTTAACTTTACTTAAGTTATATCAGTCTAATAAAGAAAAAATAAATTTGAACTGAGATAGAGTAATCAATAGAGTAAAAATAAAAAAGTCGTTGTTTTACAACGACTTACATTTTAAGTTTGCGGACCGGACGGAATTGTAGACGACAGTTTTATCTTAAATTAACTTTACTTATCTTAACATCAAGTCGCTGATTTTCAATAAATTATAACAAATCGGTGTTTCATATAGCCCTAACTTTACTAAAGAATAACAACATTAATTCGACTAAAAATTCGACTAATTATGTTGTTACCACTCAAACCAATTTGTCCATCTAATAAGATACGTAAAGATGGAACAAGCCTCATCTTTCTTCAATATTGCAAAAGCGAAGCAGACAAAACTTTATTAAATACTGGTCTTTCAATACCTCCAAAATACTGGCATAAAAAGCTTCAACGTGTAGCAGATGATTTGCCACCGCAGTATGGTGACGCCAAACACATCAATGCAGAACTAAACAGGATGTTTAGAATTGCAGAAGACATCGTCAGTCATTCAATACAAAATGACGTTGCAGATACTGTCCAGTTTGTAAAGCAAACGTTCAAGCCTGACTTTGATGTTGCCAATTTAAAAATAAGTAAGATTAAACATGTAGTTAGACAAAAAGCGAATCTCGATTTTTTCTTTCAATT